>JBLIDR010000130.1:0-6016 GCA_047632655.1 Francisellaceae bacterium
GGTTGCCCTTCCATTTTCATCTAAACCAGACCAGTGAGCCGGTATTGGGTCGCCATCCTTAAAGTCAGTCACATTAACCTTATCATCCATCTTAAAATCAGCGTAAGGCTCGTATAAGATTAGGTCGAATGGATCATGACCAACAACATTTAACCTTAGCCCGTTCTTATTATGGTGAGTAATATAGCTATCATCATCGACTGCTATAAACAAGAAATCATTTGTGCGTGGTTTTTTTATCTCAGTCACACTAAATGGCTTTTCCCCGTTGCGGTATATCCATTGCTTATTCATTGTTTACTCTCCTGTATAGCTTTCAAAATATCTATAGTGCAACAAAGCAAAGCGAATATTATTACTGCCGTTGCTATCATTACACTGTTTGACTTAAAAAGGCCAATAGTGAGTATCACGACACCTAGTAATGCCCAGAATTTTATATTGCTGATGTTTTTCATCATTTACTCTCCCATTTGATTCCAATTGATGACAGGCCGCCCTCATTTAAATAAACAAGTTGATGACTGTCATTGTAAGTCGTTATAAATACATCAGCCTTGAAGCCTTCTTCATGCGCCCAATCCTTCGCGGTCTGAATAGCTTTTGACTGGCTTAATCCGCTTAATGAATACTCGTTAATAGTCGCATTCATTTTAGCTGTGACTGTAAATTTCATTTCTGCCTCTGGTTGGTTAATTTGATTCTGGCTTCCAATCTAAAAAGACTCCACAGCACATAGGCCGATCAATACCTTGATTAATATAATACATATCACAATCAATCAATTGATGTAGATTTTGGACGTAAAGTGAATCTCGAAAGCCTCTAAGCCTAGCCTCTGCTATCGTGTGCTCAGTTAAACTGTAAGAGTTATTAACCATTTCGACTAATTCAATATGTTTTTCATATAAGCTCACTTTCTTCCCCTGGTTGGTTAGTTGATGACTGCTCACAATTGAGCAGCCCTATTTTATTTTTACAAAAGGTTTTTTTCATAATCAAAAGCATCTGATTTTTTTTTAAAATAAGCCGCTTGATGAAAATCAACTCTTGGATCTTTACCTTCAGGCCAATAAAAAACAACCCAGTGGGATGGTATAAATTCCTCAGAAGGCTGGAAAAAAGTTTCCTTATGTGTTCCTTTGCTCATTATGCTAATACTCCTTCGTTTAAAGAATCAAGCATTCCTTGCATAAGCATTTCTATTTGTTTTGAAGCTTCTTCTGAAGAACATCCAGTTTTATCCATAATTAGCTGGCCCATTTCGTTATATGCTTCTTTCTGGTCTTTAGTCATTTTGTTTCTCGCTTTGCGTTAGTTGATGAGTACATAGTAACAAAGTGTTCACACTCAGTCAACAACTATCGCAACTTAATGTTGACCTCGCACGAACATTCAATTACACTTCGAGAATGGAAAAACAAAATTTAATAGCTAAAGCAATCGAAATTATCGGTATAAATAAACTGGCTTCGCTTTGCGGTATTACGCGGCAAGGAATTCTACGATGGAAAGCGAATGGACACGTGCCTAGTTCGGATTTTCTTTGGAAAACCAATTACTGCGACATCATCGAACGTGAAACAAATCACAAAATCACACGCGAAGAATTATTGAACCCTGCTAACATAGTTCCCCTACCTTAACCGATACCCTCCTCTAGTCGGTTAAGTCTTTGCACCGGTCTTTTGGCTGGTGCTTTTTTTAATTATAGAACGAGGAAAGTTTATATTGATGAGACAGGTTCAATCCCTGTTATGTGGCGAAGTCTGGTGACTAGGACAAAGCGGTTCGATTCCGAAAATTATTACAGCTGGTGCTGTTAGCCCGTGACACTTAGCAATAGGTGTCTCGTCAATGTAAACTAAAATACAGCATCGTCTTCGGGCGGTGCTTTTTTATGCGCGAAAGAAAGTAAATTAACCCTTGCACTAGGTAACGCGTTACTATACTATGTGGGTATTGAAACAGCGAAAAGGAAGAAACGAAATGACTTACCAAGAATTTAAAACTGAAATGCAAAAATTACTAACAGAGTCTTTTAAATATACTTGTCAGCAAGTGGGTTCAGAAGTTTTTACAGAAAAAATGGCTGACCTTGCCGAAGAATACCCCGATTATGATGACATGCTTGATAATGAAGTTTAACAGTAAGAAATAGAGGCATATAAAATGGCAACAATGGATTTTAAAGTTCAAAACATTGACAAAATACTTCCCGATAACAATACCATCGGTGGCGTTATTATATCGTGCAATATGGACTATATTTCAATGGAATTAGTTGTAGCGCGGATTAGAGAAAATATAGACGAGCTAACATGGGCGCAAATACTAAAGGCAACAAATGATTAAACCAACCCCAAAATCCAGGGCAGCCGATAACGCAGCCCTAAGAGCGCGAAGAAAGAAAGCAGGCTTAGTTAGCTTTAGAGAGTATGTAACGCCAGAGGAAAAGGTAAGGCTTGTGGTGTGTTTGGATAATTTGCGCTATAACACCCCAACCAAGGAAGTAGATTAACTAACGAGGTAAAGATTATGGGTGATGTAACGAGTATAGGGAACAGTTTAAAATGGATTGATTCGGTTGAAAATGTAATCGACACTATCAAAGGCGTTATAGAAGACGAGGATGATAATTCTACAGAGGCATTGCAGGGGATAAGTATGGATATGTCATTATATGAGCTTGATTTACTAGTAAAAGAAGTTGAACATTTAAGAAAACAAAAAAAGCCTTAGTTGCAAAAGATAGAATAAACGATTAAAATAGATATGCGGCTACTCAGGCTTGATCACCTGGGGACAGCCATACACCCTGACATGGTGCCGCGTTCTTTTCGTCAGGTCTTCAGTCAGGGTTAGAATATGCATTACTACAGCTTTAATATAGAACACTACACCAGCCACACAGCCAGACTATCAATACTTGAGGACATTGCTTATAGGCGTTTGCTTGACCTCTACTATTTAAATGAACGACCGTTGAACGGGTGTTGCTCAGACGTTGCACGTGATATCGGGATGGTTGAACATTTAAGCGAAGTTGAATACATCCTAAGAAAATTCTTTACTAATTCTGATGATCAGTGGATTAATAAACGCGCTGACATTGAGATACAATTTTATCAAAGACAAAAAAAGACAGCTATTAAGGCTGGAAAGGCATCCGCGAAAGCTAGACAGGCCAAGGCATCCGAACAGGTGTCCAACGACCGTTCAACGACCGTTCAACCAATTAGTAATCATGAATCAGTAATCAGTAATCAACAATCATTAAATACTAATAATAAAATACCTTTAAAAGAAAAAACACTTGTCGGAAAACCCGACGATAGCGATTTTGAAACCCTTTGGATTTTGTACGGTAAAAAAGGCAACAGGAAAACAAGCCTTCAAAAATTCAACAGGCTGAATAAAGCTAATCTTGCCTTGTTAAAAAATCATTTACCCAAATACGTTCAATCAACTCCTGACCTGCAATATCGAAAAGGTTTGCAGTCATACATTGAAAAAGAATGCTGGAACGATGAAATATTATCAGCACCACTTGACAAACACTCAGGCTTTAAAGATCGAGACTATTCCGAAGGCGCAACCAAAACCGAGGATCTATCATGGATGCAATAAAAAGTTTAATACCAGAAGTCAAAGAAAGCTATTTTAAATCAGAAATTAAAATATGCGATATACACGGCGAATATGAAAGCAAGTCTATTCAAATGATTAGCGGCATGGTTCAAAGTCGATGCCCTTTGTGTACAGCAGAAGAAAAAAAGAAAGATGAAGACGATTTAATTTTGCAGGACTGGGATAAAAGATCAAGAAATATATCGATGAACTTTGTCGAGTCAAGTCTACCACCAAGGTTTCAACATAAAACCCTTGATAAATATCAGTTTGTTTCTGATGGATCAAGAAGAGCGCTATCAACTTGTGAAAAATACGCTATCAATTTTAAAGGTCGATTGGAGTCGGGCGGTGGGTTGATAATGTGCGGCCAGGCTGGTACCGGTAAAACTCATTTGGCTGCAGGTATCATAAACAAGATTAATGCTAAACGGTTTACATCAGCATTTATGTCTGTACTAAGCGCCACCAGGCACGTCAAAGCAACGTACAGCAAAGACAACCGATTAACTGAGGCAGAAGCTATAAGCCATTTTATCGGGCCCGACCTGCTAGTTCTTGACGAGGTTGGTGTACAGTTTGGTTCTGAAGCTGAGAAGATAATATTGTTTGAGATCATAAACCAAAGGTATCAGCACGTTAAACCAACGATTCTAATATCAAATCTAACTTTGAAAGAGCTATCAGAATACATTGGCGAAAGGGTTGTGGACCGCATGTATGAAGGCGGCGGGGCGGTCTTGTCGTTTGATTGGGATAGTTATCGGAGGTCTGGGCAATGATGGGTAAATACGCAAGTCAACTGGCGCGAGCCTGCAAGGGGGAAATGTGAAGGTTTTAAATTTATATTCAGGTTTAGGTGGGAATCGTAAGCTATGGAATGATTGCCAGGTAACTGCTGTTGAGAGTAATCAGAAAATAGCTGATGTTTATAAAAGGCATAATCCTAATGACTTAGTTATTGTTGGTGATGCACATGAATATTTAAGAGAAAACTTCAGATCATTTGATTTTATTTGGAGTTCACCGCCATGCCAAACACACAGTAGAATGGCAAAAGCTACAAGGCATAAAAACCGCAACTACCCAAATATGGATTTATATCAGGAAATTTTATTTCTACAGCATTTTTTTAATGGTAATTGGGTTGTTGAAAATGTAGATCCTTTTTATGATCCGCTTATAAACCCTACAAGCAAAGTAGGAAGGCATTTATTCTGGAGTAGCTACAAGTTTGAAGTTGAAGATGTTAAACGGCCTGATAATTTTATAAACATGGCAAATTTAGCAGGTAAAAATTCTTTGATGGATTGGCTAGGAATTCATTACGATGAAAATATTTATTATGGGAAAAACCATTGCCCGGCTCAAGTGTTAAGAAATTGTGTGCATCCTGAGATTGGCCTAGCTATTTTTAATGCGGCATTAAATAAAAAAATAGATTCAAATCAAATCGATCTATTGGGTGAGTTATGAAAGCCCAACACATACTTAGGTATTGCACAGTAGGCTCCTGCCGTAACGAGATATCACGTTTCGATAAGAACGGTAAGCAGCTATCGGAGGGCAGGTACAAGCTCAGGACTACTTGCTCAAGTGATTGTATCGGAAACATGAAACGGCTGAAGAATGTCAAGTATGTTCCGCCATCGGCTATTGACCGATTTAATTTTGGTATGATGCAAATTAATAGCAACTAAATGTTGCAATGATGCGAGATAGGTATAGAATGGTTTTATTAAATAATGAAACGGGAAATAGAGATTATGAAAAACAAGATTTTTTACTTATTTGCAAATATTGTATTAATTACAGGCTATTTACTAATACTATTTTTTGTTTTGCTTGGCATTGATGTTATTTTTGAATTAGAAACGTTTCGAGGCTTTATGTTTATGATAGTTAGTTCTTTTTATGTTTCATCTTGCAGCACAGCTATGGCAATAATTATTAAATCAAAATTTAGCACCCCAACAGGAGATAGAACATGATCAATAAATACGAAACGGGCGGTTATTATCAAAATAGTTGCCTTATAAGTCTTGTTCAGGTTGAAAAAGAAACTGATAAATGTGTGTTTATTAATGGTCGAAGAAAATTGAAAAATTCAGACTGGAAAATTTATCACGATACTTATCAGTCTGCGTATAATTATTTATTGCATGAGGCGACAGTTAGAGTAGATAAAAAAACAGAGGCTTTAGATAAAGCAAATAAACATTTAGATTATATTATTACGCTTAAATCAGGAGAATAGAAATGGCAAAGCGAATATCAGCAAAGATTGAAGAATATCAAAAAGACGGCCAGACCAAGGGCAAGTATGTCGATATCGGCGTGATCATGCAAAACGCTAACGGTGAATATATGATGCTAAATCCATCGG
>JBLIDR010000131.1:0-5997 GCA_047632655.1 Francisellaceae bacterium
AGCCAGAAACGGCAGTGATATGCAAGAGCTGGAAGAAGTAATAAACTTCTCTATAGTTCAATTTGAGTGAATTACTTTTAAAATCAGTTGGTGACGGCTCACAAATTGGCACTTGTGAGCCGTCACTCAATAAAACTTATGGATACTTTGTGTCATTAGTTAGCGTTAAAATGTGGAATACCAAAGATAATGAGCTTAAACCAGCCCCACAAATGAGCAAGAAACTTCAGTTAGTATTGCCCAAATATGATCGTGCTTTCACAAAAGCTGACATTAACTTTTGAGTTATTAACGACAGGTCAGAGCCTATTGCGGTCTAAAATAACGAGTCTTAATTACCTTAACTGACGGTAATTAAGATACGATAGCTGACATAAGCCTTTGTTTATTTAATAAACTATTTCAATAACTATTCGTTAATGGATAGGCTTTGTTAAAATGAATTTTTTGGTCAAAAAATTTAGAATTGACGCTGGTAGTGCTGAATATTAAGTTAAAGCCTCTGAAGATATAAAATATAGGCACCAACTGATAAAATTCAAAGAGTGTTAAGGAATAAAATTTATCTTTTCTAAAACATAGATACATTATGTCGCTTGATTATCACTCAAATTAACGTTAAAAAGGACAAAATAAGTCTGAGTAGGCAAAAAAATGAAAAAAGTAATTATCCTAGCATCTGAACATTGTTTGTTTTCAAGCATCGGTGGGTCGATGGATATATTTTTACAAGCAGGTCTGCTATGGAATGGGATCCTAGGGATAAAACCCTCTCCTTATTTTGAAGTAAAAATCACCACTTTAGACGGACTGCCGGTGATGGCTACTAATCAAGTTTCTATTACCCCTCATTGCTCGGTAGATGAAGTCGGTCATGTCGATTTATTTCTGCTCCCTTCTCAAGGATTTCAATTTGGCGTATGAGATGAGAATTTTGTCAAAAGGGTCGAATGGCTCAAAAAGTGTTATCAAGAAGGTGCAGATTTAGCAAGTGTTTGCACGGGTGCATTTACTTTGGCAGCAACAGGTCTGCTAGATGGAAAAACAGCAACCACTCATTGGGGCGTAGCCAAAATTTTTAAAGAATCTTTTCCTAAAGTCAATCTACGAACCGATTTAATGGTAGTTGATGAAGGACGAATTTTTTGTGGAGGAGGAATGACTGCTGATTTGAACCTGTCTCTTTATCTTATCAATAAATATTGTGGAAGAGAGGTTGCACTGCAATGTTCTAGATGCACTTTGGTTGACTTGGGCTATTTATCGCAATTACCATTTACCGTATATATTCCAGAGAAAAATCATAATGATTCTAAAATCTTAAAATCTTAAAAGCTCAAGAATGGATAGAAAGAAATTTCACCCAGAATATTTCGATTGAAATATTAGCAAAGAAAGTAGAAATGAGCACTCGTAATTTTAATCGAAGATTTAAAACTGCTACGGGAGAAACGGTTGTGAAGTATTTACAGCAGGTGAGAATTGAAGCCGCGAAAAAAGAACTAGAAGATGTAAAACTATCATTTGACGCGATTTCTGTTCATGTTGGCTATGAAAATGTTAGTTTTTTTAGACGAATTTTCAAGCAAGCTACAGGGTTGTCCCCAGCAAAGTATCGAGAAAAATTCTTTCAGTATGTTGAAGTGTAAATAACTGGAAGCTAGGTATTAACATTTTCTTTTCAGAAATTAAAAAAGTGAATCTTAGCTGAGGGCTAGCAGAATCAATACAAAAATATTAACGCCTTCTTGCGATAATGACATGCCCAGATTAACCATTACCGGTATTAAACTTAACATCTGTTATCCCACATCAGAAAAATAGTTGACCTTGATCCGTAAGCATAAGGTATGCAGGTGAATACCTAACCATTCTCAATATGTAATCGCTACCCTTCTATCAATCACTTGTTAAGTCTATTCCGTTTTCATACCGATTAACGCTTGTAAGACATATTCATTGGGGCTCCAATAATGGATAAAACACAGTTTCAGCCGCAAAAATGCAACTCCTTTCACTTTATGTCCACATCAGACTTTATTTGTCCTTTTTAACGCTTATTTGAAAAATAATGAAGGCTTATTATTTATCATAGTTTCAAGAAGGGGGTCGTTGACACCTCTTCAAATAAGTAATTTTACTAAACAATACATAGTAAATTAAATTTCAAAACTGAATTAACTCCAGGAGAATAAAATGCAAATTCTAGCAATAAGCAAAATGAAAGAAGATATAACACCCGATAAAATGGGCCCTCATTTGGATGATGAAGTTAAGCACACGTTGGAAGCCTATCTTGATGGGGAAATTAGAAACCACTGGTTTCGTACTGATCGTCCCGGCGTAGTTTTTATGCTGGAGTGCGAAGATGAACAGGAAGCACGTCGTGACTTAGACGCCTTGCCGCTCGTCGTTGCTGGATTGATAGATTTCGATCTGATTTCACTCCAGCCACTTGTTCCTCTTCGCAGGTTGATCGGGAGAGATATATCTAAACTTTAAGTCGATGTAAAAAATTCTCCTAATCAAACTAGATAGGCCAGGAGGAAACTTTACTCTGTAGAGCGTACGCCTACAAATGTGGACGCCAAACAGTCATTTATTAACAACTCAGCTAAGACCTAATTGGATAAATCTTATGACTACAGAATTACTTTACCTCACATGGGTATCGGTACTTTGCCTATTATTATGGGTTCCTTATATTGCTGGGGAAAGCCTTACATTTGGATCACTTACGCCCAACGATTATAAAGTGCCGCCTTTACGTACCCGCCCAACTTGGATTAACCGTTCTCATCGCTCCCATCTTAATCTTGTAGAAAATTTGCCAAGCTTTGCCACATTGATACTTGTTGCTCATGTTAGTAATTCCAACACCATGATCACCTCAGTTGCAGCAATGATCTTTTTCTGGTCAAGGATAGCGCAAACCATTATTCATTTTTCCGGTATCCCTTATTTACGAACATTATTATTTTTAATTGGATGGATATCTCAATTAGTTATTGCTTATGAAATTGTATTTTGACATCAGTTAATCGTAAATAATGCGATTGTAAACGTATAAAGTAAAACCAAATTGGAACATATTATGAATAATCAACAACTGGTACTTATTACCGCGGCAAATGGACATGTCGGGCTTCCAGCAGCTAAAGAGCTACTCGCACTTGGATTCAAAGTAAGAGCTTTAGTAAGAAACGATAAAGCAGCAGGGTCTGTAGAGTTGGCCGAATTAGGTGCCGAAATCTTTATAGGTGATATGAACGATATCAGAGATCTTAGAGAGGCATTAAAAGGTGTTACAAGAGCCTTTTTTGGCTCACCTACAGGTCGTAATTCCCTCTTAAGAACCATTGCATTTATCATCGCCGCTGAAGAAGCCCAGTTAGAACATGTTGTTTATCTGACTCAGTGGCTTGCTAGTGAAGCACACCATTCCATTCATACTAAAGAACACTGGCTTGGTGACCAAGTAGTTAAAATGCATAGAAAAGTTAACTATACTTTTATTAACCCAGGCTTTTTTGCTTTTGTTTACTTTTTGACGACAGAAGCTGTAGCTCAACTAGGGATGATGCCATCTCCGTTAAAAGGCGCAGCATCTGGAGAAGTAGGATTAAACGCGCCTCCTTCTGAGGAAGACCAAGGTAGAGTAGTGGCGCATATACTAAAAGACCCAACACAACATATTGGGCAAACCTACCGTCCAACAGGGCCAAAAGAAATCTCTATTGCAGATGCAGCTAATACCTTTGCAAAAATTTTAGGTCGCTCTGTAAAAGTTACCGAGGTTCCAGAAAAAATGTTTTTAAAAGCACTAAAGTCACAAAAATGGCCTCCCTATAATTACTATAATGTAAGGTACTATATGAAAGAATTTGAAGAAAACTCTTTCGCTGTCGGTGGCTCTGTAACTAACGTGGTCAAAAACATTACAGGAAGAGAACCAGAAGATTTCGAGACCATCGCAAGGCGTGAGTTTGATAAAAGTCCACAGGCTAAAAGAACATTAATGAATAAGCTTAAAGCCATTCGTAATTTTATTAAACTGCTGTTAACTCATACTTCCGACATGATTTCACATGAGAAAAGTGTTTATATTCAAATGTTTATGAATAAAATGGAATTTTTTAATAGTAATGAAAATTAGCTAAAAACGCATAAATAGACAACATAAACAAGGTGTCTTAAAAAACACCATAGTGTAGAAAATTAGCGTTATATCTACATTAAAGCAACCTACTTTTTACATAAAAATAAGTTAAAACAATAATACTGGAACAATATTTTTTATATTTATATGTCCTTGTTTTAAAAGTAGAAGTATGACTTTTATGTCAATTGTATGACTGGTGAGTTACCTTTGTTTTTAGAGGGAATATTACAGATGTCATGATATGCATTAAACCTACCCCCTTTTTTAACGAGCAGGAAAATTAAAGACTAAACGATAGCTAATATCTCCTATGGAAAATTAAAGACATTATTAATAAAAAACATGCAAATCGATAAAATAAAAAAATACAGTTAAAACATAGTATTAAAACCATAACTAAATCTGACTTATAGTGTCGAGTTCTATTTAAATGCATATATTTAATTGATCATCTTTTATTTATGTAACATTCTGATATTTTTCTAAGGTACTTGGGGGGGGGGCGAAAACGCTTTAGAAATAATGATCTATGCCACTTAAATTACAAAAGGCTAATAACCGCTTTGGTTGCTTTGTTGACTATCAAGATCAAGGTAGCTCAACGTCTAATGAACACTAAAAACAGCTCGAAAATCCATTGATACTAACGTCCTGTTTCGTATCAAAGTTAACATAAACTTACTTAACTTGGTGGACTAATTTAGATCAACAGTTTGGTGAAACTTACAGTTTGGTGAAACTTACAGTTTCAATATGACTTTTCACTGACGGCTTTGAGCTTAAACCAGCCTCACGAACAAGTAGTACATTTTAGTTAAACTTACCCTGAATATGATCATAGTTTCTCAAAAACTTAATGTCCGCTTTTGGCTAAAAGCTGAAGTATTAATTTAGTCACTTGACGCTTCAGTTTAGTGTATAAAATTATCTTAATCTCTTAGTGGCAAACCTAATGTTATTCAGTGGTCATCTTAAATGTCATTAGGTGGAGTGTGGGATGATAATGACTGGCAGTTCTGATGTAATTGGGTGGCAAAACTGATGTAATTATCCACCCAGTACAAGGCTGAATTAAATGGTGCTGTGTACCATGAAATAGGTCGATTTGTGAAATCGTCGGGCATTTGTTGTGAATGCAAAGACGAGTATAAATTCGATTTGAGTGTAATAAATTTAGCGTGTGAAAGCTATGATACAGTACAGTGTAGAGATTTATCTGCGGCTAAATCAGTGGCAAATATGGGCGAAAAAAATTTAATAGCTAGTGGGATATTAGTTAGGACGTTGCCCAAAACTCAGCAGAAATCACCTGCTAAAACGAAAGTCTTTGAGCAATCAGAGTTTGGTGTGGGATCTGAGAAAAAAGAAGCAGTCTAACCGTCAAAAACTAGATTGCAGAAGCCGATTGATCGACGCGAAGCGGCGTCGCTGGGTAGTTCACAACCTTGTTGGTTTTAATGTTAAACATTAAAACCAAGCAGATAATTAATTACCTCAGCGTTTTAAGCTCATTGGCTAGATAAGACAAGTTAAATACACCTAGCCGGTTTTGGCAGACCTGCATACTTAGTGGCTTGTTTAGCAGGCCCTTCTTTAAACAAGCGATATAAATAACGACTGCTGGACTTTTCTTCGCCAAACTCTCCTTTCATCGCTTTAGTTAGAGCGCGAATGGCAGGTGACGTATTATAAGCTAGATAAAACTGCCTAACAAAGCGAATAACTTCCCAATGGGCTTCTAGCAGCTCAACATCATCATTTTTTGCTATTAACATGGCAACATCTTCGTTCCATTGCGTAAAATCGAGCAGATAGCCTTGTTTATCGGTAGCTAA
>JBLIDR010000132.1:0-5981 GCA_047632655.1 Francisellaceae bacterium
TGTGCTTTTTTAATTATTATTTTGTTTGGGTGTGAACAGTCCGTTGAACAAAAAAAAGATATTCTTAGGCGCACTTTACTTTAAATTAAAGTTTGGGTTCTTATCTTAATATTGTAAGCTGAAGACACTTTAAACCGCTTAATGTGACTTAGCTTGAATTTCCTATTATTTCAGAAGATTCTCTGCCCAGAGGTCCTTAGTTAGGGATGATTTTGGGTGTGTTTACTTTGGTGTTCCACCTATTCAAAAACGCTGATATGGATGTTCACACCAGTATTCTCTATATAATAATAGTCTAATTAAGCAGACTGACGCCATCAGCCAACTGAAAAAAGTAAGCTTATATACAGACGCTATATTTCAAGATAAAAAACATAGTAAATTCTACCAAACTGATGATGGATATTTATATCTCACTAGTTTCGATGAACAAGGTGAAAATGGCAAAAAAGGGATCTTACCTATCCACGGCGGGCATATTCGGCGTAAAACCCAATGATGTTGATTGGGCACATGTTTTAACTACACAAAGAAGCACTTATTTCCCATAAAACAGTTGCCCTTAACACAATAGCCGTTTTGTTTATGCCTTAGGCTATTGTGAGTATGTATTGTATCAAAACAATACGGTAGCTCAGGTAACCAATCCCAACCGCGTAGGCGCAGTTGATGGACACATTAGACGTAATTTTTTAATCAGTCAGAAAGGCCATGTGTTTGTGCCGAAAGTCGAAATTTCAGCTAAGAACACACTAATAACGAATTTAAATGAATACGATAGCGCAATAAACTTAGTCGCTTCTCTGCCTCTCGAGTACTACCTTTATGACAATAAAAACAGTAAAGACACTATCGTATATCAACATGAAAAATGTTGATATCTAATTTGTAACCGCAGTAGGTGCCCTATATAAAATTAGTCCGACGAGTAATAATAGGCATAAAATAAGCTTTGAAGCGTTCTTAAACGAAACAAACGAGGTAGACAGTTATCTCCCTTCCATGGTCTTTTTGCCATTAACGGTGAACACTTTCTAATCATATTTGGTATGTTTTCAATCTATAAACACTAATCTTGGCTTGTTTATGAAACGTCCATAAGGACCTCTGCTATTTATGATTTAGAACCCTTCGACAACAAAAACTTATCATACGAAAGTGTATCTCTAGATGATTTAGGATTTTTTATGTGGCGGGTGTTGATAAAAGTATCAGAAGTAGACACCAACCTTCGTTCTGGACAACTTAATACGACTGCCCCAGTTAAGCTACTTTTCGTAATTCATTGTTTTGTTGTTTAAAGTCGTTGGGGCTTTGGTAATTCAAATGTGAATGAATTATATGACTGTTGTAATACACGGCCATGTATTTCAAGATACTATTGCGCGTTAAATCGTTTTGACTAATTACGCTAATCTACCCGTTCTTGCTTTAGACTCCCGAATAAGCTTTCTGCTAAGGCGTTGTACTAACGACACCCTTTTTTACTCATGCTTCCTAAGAAACTTCGTGTCTTGATAAGGCGTCGATAAAGCTTGCTGACACACTGAACACCTTGGTCTGAATCTGCAGAAATACTTTTGGCTGACGTTGCTATATTGCCATATAGCCATGTTTAACGGGTCACACACTAAGCTGGCCCTCATTTTTGAACTTATACTCCAGCCCATCATTTGCGTGCATATAAATCAATCACCGCCGCTAAATACGACTCGCTTTTTTCATAAATTGAGCCGCTTTCCTGTAATTCATTGGAATGATCAGCGTATTCAATAGGTTTTGAATGCGTCTTTTATCATAGTTATTATCGCCGAACCCGGCGATATCTATTAACCATTTCAGAATCTCTTGATGCGTTAAATCATCAGGTTTATCCGTTTGACGCTTCTGATAACTTTAATAGTTGTGGTTTTGTACACCGATTAGCCCGCACATTGAGCGTTCAGGCCAGATCTTCTCATATCAGGTAATGAACGAATCATTCACTTTGTTTATTTGGCAAAAAAGACCCTCGCTTTTTTTAATATCTCACGCTCCATTTCGAAGCGTTTAACTTACCATTTTAAACTACGAATTTCAGCTTGCTCAGGTGTCAATGTGCCATTACCTCGAAAAGCACGATTATGAGCATCTTCGGCCTCTTTAGCCCGACAACTGAGTATCTGAGGACTAAATTCCTAGCAGCCTTTGCACGACTGTATTTTTACTCTACCACCAAGGGCTATGGTATCTATTCGACCACGTCAATATGAGCCTGTAACTCTCTTACAAATGAAAAATATAGTAAAAGTGTTAAGTTTATAAATATTTGCGACGTAGAGGTTGGATGTTAATGTATCGGACTGCAATATTTACTAGTCGAATAAGAGGTTCACCGGACGTTTACAAATAGCTTGTAAAGTAAATCAATTATTTCACTACGAAGACATATCGTTTATAGTCTTTTAATGTATCAGCAAAAATGTAAGGTTTTATTGTTGACGTTTTCTCCTAGCAGCTAATTATATAAATGAGGCCATTGAAAGCGTTCTAAGGTAGAGAATCTTCCGCATTTAATTACTTAACATTAATATACTTTTACAAAAGGGCTTTTATCTTGAAGGAATATCTAGCCTTTTTATTTATTAAAAAGAAGTCTTATGAGTAACAAGCAAAAAATAGCTATCTGTTTGTTCGGAGTCATTAGAAGTACAGAAAAGTGCATACCATCAATTTATAAAAATATAATCGAACCTCTAGAAGAGATTTATGACGTTTCGATTTATTTTCATATATACAAATTGAAGGAGATAAATTCTGGTCGTTCAGGGGAAAAGTCAAAGATTGATGAAAGTGAATATGACTTTTTAGATAAGTTTCATGGGATTTTAGAAGAGTCCACAAAAATTGATGAAAATTATGCGGATTTAATATTTTCTACAGGTGACCCGTTTTTTAACAATTTTCATAGCTGCAAAAATTTATTTAGACAACTACTGTCAATAAATAAAGTATATAACAAGGCTAAACAATCAAAGCCTTTAGCTTATCTGTTTTTGCGGCCTGACTTAGAATATATTAACAATATTGACCTTAGTGCGGTGAATAAATGTATAAATGAAAACTCGCAGATTGTCATACCATATTGGCAATGGTGGGGTGGCATGAACGATAGATTCGCTATATGTGGCGAAAAAGCGGCAGAAACCTATGCGAGTCGATACTATAGATTATCCGAGTTTTGTCTTGGCCAAAACAATATGATGCATGCTGAAAAATTAGTTAAATATGTAATTTGCAAAGACAAGCTTTCACTTCAACTTACAGACATGAAAGCCAAGAGAGTCCGAGTGAACGGTGAGTATGTAGACGAAAGTTTTAGCTTATTTACAGATACAACAATAAAAAAAGCACAAAGCAAATTAAATTATCTATTTTCAATTGGTCAATCTATCTTAGGAAAAATCAGAGATCGAAATTTAGTGATATTATTCTGGCATTATTGGTTTGATATTAAAATTAAAAGTACTACTAATGACGACTGAAGCACCTAGGGCTGACAAACACGGTTAAGCGTAAATTGCTTTAGTTAGGAAAATAAAATACTAAAATAGTTGACTAAGTGTAATCCTAACGGCGATGATCACAACTCGAAACTGGTTCGAGTTTTCTCTATTAATCACCAAACGACGGGCAAAAAATATTTTTGCATCCATTGCCATAGTGTTATCAAACTTATTACCCAGGGAACTAGTATTTAAAGGTTACTTTAGGGAATTAAATGTAAAATCGTAAAGATTGAATACAGAATCCATGAACTTTGAGTGGCTAATGAATTTACCGAGTAACATATTCTTTTAGTTTTATGTCATTACCAACAACAATATATATTGCTTTATGATAAACAAAATTGACATTATCTGAGCATGATTTCTATGATCTTCAAGCTTTTGATAGGGTTTAAAGAATTCTAATTTCCTATTTAAGGACAGAGTATTGTCAGAAGCAAATAAAGTATTTAAAGGCGCCTTCTTTCTTTTTTCCGGTAAAATGATTCAACGATCTTTTGGCTTAGTTAGCACTTTAATTTTGGCCAGAGTGTTAGTTCCTGATGACTTTGGCCTTGTAGCTATTGCCCATCTGGTTATTAGCTTTGTTGCAAAATCAATGGAGTCGGGCAGTGGTCAATATCTAATTCAAAAAAACTTGGTAAATGATAATGATATTAATACTTCCTGGACAATAAACATAATATTGAAATTGGTTATATTTGTTCTATTACTGATTGCTACACCTTTTGTCGCAGATTATTATTCTGATGAAAGGCTGATGTTAGTTGTTCCTATTCTTGCTTCAATGATTATTGCTGGCATGTTTGAAAATCCATATATGGCAATTTTAAGACGTAACCAAGAATACGTCATCCCTTTTAAAATAGGTATCATACAAAAGGTAACGTCCACTATCATTACCGTTACCACAGCACTTATTTTTCAAAGTTATTGGGCGCTTATTCTTGGTCACTTAGTATCAAACGTTATTGGTACAATATGTTCTTATATATTCATGATATATAGGCCTAAATTTTCTCTTGTTGGTGCAAAACAGCAGTGGGGATTTTCTAAATGGATGCTGGCCAAAGGTATGTTAGGATACACTCGAGCACAGTTAGACACATTTTTGGTAAGCTCTTTTTATTCACCTAGTATGTTAGGTGGTTTTCATATCAGCAAATACATTTCTTCTATGCCTGGTTCAGAAGGGCTTTCCCCAGCTTTGGAGCCTTTGCTTGCCACTTTTTCCAGAACTATTAACGATAAGGAAGCCATCCGACATCAAGTCAGTCTAGTTCTTCTCGTTGTATTTGCCATTGGTGTGCCGTTGTCATGTTTTTTATACGTTTTTAGTGAACCATTTGTATTGTTATTATTGGGTGAGCAGTGGATAGACTTTGCACCTGTATTTGGTATTTTGACCTTACTGACAGTCCCTGTTGCAATAGGTAAAGTTGCAACTCAGATTATCACTTCTACTGGTAAAGTAAGATTTTTATTCATGTACGATTTTTATTCGCTAATTTTAATGGCAGCAACCCTTTTCTACTTTGCTAGCAGCAGTTTAGAGACGTTTTCTGCCACTAGAGTTCTCGTAGAGTTTTTCACCATCAGCGTCTTATTTGTATTTGCGACCCATAAAATTTTTGGTTCACTACTGCTTAATATATTATTCTTATTTTGTAGTTATTCTGCAGCTTCACTATCGTTGGCATTTTTATCTGAATCGTTTTTTGTAGACAACGTCCCTTACTTCTTCTCGCTAGGGATAGTATTTCTGGTTTACAGCATATTTTCTATATTCCTTTGTTGGTTGTTTTTCATTTTATTTTTAAGAAACAACAAGGCTGCACATCACGTGGTTTTTATTCTTAAAGGGGGAAAAGATAAATTTGTCGAAAAAGCCCAATTGATTATAAAAGGCTTTGGAGCTTAGTTATTGTTTATACAGAGATTAACTTTTATCCTTATCAATACTTTTTCATTTAGTTACGTATTTTTCATTAATGAATTAGCCTATTACTGGCTGATTCGATCAGGTAATTCTTTGAGATTTGATAGTTATTGTATAATGAGGAATATATGCAGCGGATTTAAATTTGATTGCGGCTTACAATGCTGAACCTTTTATTCATCAAGCGATAAAATCTTTATTAAAGCAATCCGTTTTGCCTTTTGAGAGCATTATCGTGAATGATTGCTCTTCAGACAATACAAAAAGTGTCATTGAAAAATTTGGTGTTAAATCTGATTTAGTCAAAATCATTAATTTGCCAAGTAACGTTTGACTTGCAAAGGCTAGGAATGCACTAATTAAAGCCGCATGAGTTACAAGGATTGCAATCTTAGATGCTTACAACAAGTTGAACTGGACAATATCAAAACGTTTCTATAAATAGAGAATCTGCCATGGTCAAACGGTTTAGTCATTTATACAGAAACCGCTAG
>JBLIDR010000133.1:0-5977 GCA_047632655.1 Francisellaceae bacterium
TTTGATGAAGCAAGTTCAGCACTTTCTTATGATATATGGAACATTATTACCGATGATCCGCAAAAATTATCTCAAACTGAGTTTACTCAGCCGGCGCTATTAACCTCCAGCGTCGCTATTTTCAGGTTATTAAGAGAGAATCATAATATTAAACCAAAATTTCTAGCGGGCCATAGTTTGGGTGAGTATAGTGCTTTAGTTGCTGCAAATGCTGTATCATTTTCTGATGCAGTTAAACAGGTGTCTTTACGAGGTCAGTATATGCAGAATGCTGTTTCAGTTGGTGTTGGTGCTGTTTCAGCTATTATTGGCTTAGATGATGCTGCTGTCATTGACGTTTGTAAAGAAGCTCAAGAAAAACAAATAGTTTGTGCTGTAAATTTTAATGCCCCCGGTCAAGTTGTTATTGCTGGTGATCATCAAGCTGTTGAAAGAGCAAATATAATAGCCAAAGGGCGTGGCGCTAAAAAAACTATGCTCTTACCAGTTAGTGTGCCGGTTCATTGCGAGCTTATGAAGCCTGCTGCCGAACGATTGGCTGTTTCTCTTTCAGGTATAAAATTTCAATCACCCACTATTCCAGTGGTGCATAATACTGATGTTGATGTTCATGCTCATCCAGATGATATTAAATCCATTTTAGTGGAACAAATATACTCACCTGTGAGATGGTCTGAATCAATACAGCTTATCCATAGTGAGGGTGTCGACACTTTTGTTGAGATTGGTCCTGGTAAAGTTCTTTCGGGTTTAAGTAAAAGAATAGCGAAAGGATCAACATTATATAATACGGCTAATGTCGCTGCTTTTGAAAACCTATTATCTGAAATACCTTAGGAGGAAATATGAGTTTAGACGGTAAAATTGCTTTAGTTACTGGTGCATCTAGAGGTATTGGTAGGGATACAGCTATAAAATTATCTGGCTTAGGAGTTAAAGTTGTAGGTACTGCAACTTCCGAAGCTGGTGCCCAAAAAATTACAGAATACTTTAAAGAATCTAATTTGGATGGTGTGGGTATAAAACTTAATTTAAGTGATCCGTCTGGGATTAATGATGTTTTGGTGCATATGAAAGGTGCTTGTGGTTTACCAGATATTTTGGTTAATAATGCTGGCATTACTCGTGATAACATCATGATGCGTATGACAGATGAACAATGGGATGATGTTATTCAAACCAATCTTAGTTCAATATTTAGACTATCAAAAGCTTGTTTAAGACCTATGATGAAAAAAAAGTGGGGTAGAATTATTTCTATTGGTTCTGTTGTTGGTTTATCTGGTAACCCTGGTCAAGCAAATTATTGTGCTGCTAAAGCTGGTTTAATTGGGTTCTCAAAGGCCCTCGCTATAGAGATAGCTTCAAGGAATATTACGGTAAATGTAGTTGCTCCCGGGTTTATCCAAACCGATATGACAGGTGCATTAAATGATGAGCAACAAAAAGCCATAATGAGTAAAATCCCTTCTGGTAAAATGGGATTACCAAGTGACATTGCTTCGGCAGTAGCTTTTTTAGCTTCAGATGGTGCTGGATATATTACTGGCAATACTCTGAATGTTAACGGTGGAATGTACATGCAGTAACGTATTATTTGAAATTTAAACGAATATTGTTGTGAAAACTTGCATTGCTATATCAATGCACTAAAATACTCAATGATACAATTTAGTATAACAACATAAACAAAGGGAATAGAAATGAGCGATATTGAAGATAAAGTAAAACAAATTGTTGTAGAGCAGCTAGGTGTCAAAGAAGAAGATGTTAAACCAGAATCTTCATTTATCGATGATTTAGGTGCTGATTCACTAGATACAGTTGAATTAGTGATGGCTTTAGAAGAAGAATTTGAAATAGAAATTCCTGATGAAGAAGCGGAAAAAATCAAGACTGTTCAAGATATTATTACTTATGTGTCATCTAACTCATAAGCAAAGTAATACCTATAAATAAAAAAATCAGTGTTTGATTACTTCAGCACTGATTTTTTTGTTTATAAGGATTATCAGTTTAATATATCAGTAAAAATTAATAATGAATTTAGTTTCTGGTCAATATAATCATGGTGGTGACAATATGAAAGGGAATAGAAGAGTTGTAGTAACAGGCCTAGGCTTGGTTACACCGTTGGGTAATGATGTGAAAACAACATGGGATAATATCTTGAATGGTAAAAGTGGTATAGCCACTATTGATGGCTTCGATGTTCCTGGGCCAGATGTTAGCGAGTTTAAGGTTAGGTTTGCTGGTAGGATTAAGGACTTTGATCCGACTGATTATATTTTGGCTAAAGATGTTAAAAAATTTGATCCTTTCACCTTGTACGGTATTGGAGCTGCATCTCAGGCTTTTAAGGATTCAGGGTTGGAGATAACACCTGAAAACTCTTTTAAAGCAGGTGTTGCTGTCGGTGCCGGTATTGGTGGTTTAACAACACTTGAGTATACTCGCAACCTTATTGATAACGGTAAATTAAGGCGTGTATCACCATTTTGTATTCCAGCCACTATTGTGAATATCCTTTCTGGTCAAATTTCTATCATGCATGGGCTTCGTGGGCCAAATGTACCGATTGTAACAGCTTGTACCACAGGTACACATAATATTGGGAATTCAGCTCGTATGATTGCCTATGGTGATGCAGATGTGATGTTAGCTGGTGGGGCAGAAAAAGCGAGTACAGCGATTGGTCTTTCAGGTTTTGCTGCCGCACGTGCCTTATCAACGAATAATGAAGATCCTGAAGGGGCTAGTCGTCCTTGGGATAAAGGTCGTGATGGTTTTGTATTGGGTGACGGTGCTGGCGTTATGGTTCTGGAAGAGTATGAGCATGCTAAGGCGCGTGGAGCAAAAATTTATGCTGAAGTTGTGGGCTATGGTATGAGCTCAGATGCTTTTCACATTACTATGCCAAGTGCAGAGGGTCAAATGCAATCTATGATAAACGCAATTGAAGATGCTGAAATTGATCCTGGTAAAATTGATTATGTTAATGCTCACGGTACGTCGACACCCGCTGGTGATGTTCAAGAAAGTCAATGTGTGGAAAAAGTCGTTGGTGTTAAAAATAAAAAAGTTGTAATGAGTTCAACTAAATCAATGACTGGGCATTTGCTAGGTGCTGCTGGTGCAATAGAGGCTATATTTTCTGTATTAGCCATTCGTGATCAAATAGCACCACCAACCATTAATCTGGATGATTTAGATGAGGGGTGTAATTTAGATTATGCAGCAAATAAAGCTAAACCAATGAAAATTGATTATGCTATGAAAAATTCATTTGGCTTTGGTGGTACAAATGGTACGTTGGTGTTTAAAAAATTATAGTACATTTTTGGTATTTAAATTCAGTATGAAATTATGGTGGCTACGGCGGGACTTGAACCTGCGACCCCAGCATTATGAATGCTGTGCTCTAACCAGCTGAGCTACGTAGCCTAAACCAGTGGGGATTATCTGTAAAAGTAAAACATTTGTCAATATTTTTTTATTTTTTACCTGAAAACTTACTACTTTAGTAAAGAAGATGAGACTTTTTTTAAGCTGAAGTGTAAAATACCAATCTAATTTGTTAAAAATAATCTTTCATATAGGAAAATTACAATATGTCAGGCGGAAGAGAAAAACTAAATAATTTTTCAAAATTGAAATCTATTGTTGGTTCTGGAATAAAAGAAAAGGCTGCTAGATTTAAAAAAGCTAGAGCGGATCGTATTAATCAAGATGCAAAATCTAATGGTGTGATTGAGGAGTCTCCTCAAACGGCGCCATCACGATCTAACAATAAACAAAGTTCACGTAAAATAATGCCACAGTATGGTCAAAATAATTTACAGATAGATGATGCTGGTGATCAACAGGAATCTGAGGTTGTTATAACTATTGATGTGAAAAAACAAAATGAGATCGAAGAAGGGAAATTGTTTAATTGGCTGTGTCGCACTTTCCCTAATTGCATTAACCCCAGGTCTAAAAAACCATTAAAGATAGGGATTAATGACGATATACAACTTGAGTATAAAAATGTTTATGGTTCTGATGTTGATCAATTTATTTTATCACGCGTAATCAAGCGTTATGTGGGTGATCAGAAATACCAGCAAGCAGTTATTGAACATGCACAGCGTTATGACTTACAAGGTAATGTTAATGCCGCATTCTCTGAAGAGCATTTGAGTCACGCCAAAGAAAGATTGGAAGAGCTGAAATTTAAAGCTAACCTACGAGCTCAAGGAATCGACGTTAGGCAATATTATGAAGATAAAGCCAAAAAGGAAATGCAGGATCGTGAAGCTAAACGCTTAGAAGAAGATTTAGCTTTAATTAAGGTAAAAAAAGAGGCCTCGGATACTGAAATTCATTCTGCTGATGTAAATCTAGAAAATACACCTGATAAGAATGTAAGTAGTAGTGATATTACTAATGATAATGAGGGCGAAGGTAAAACTGGTGAGTAGCCGTAGCATTGCTGAGCTAAATAAAAGAAGAACTTTTGCGATCATTTCTCATCCTGATGCTGGGAAAACAACCTTAACCGAAAAATTATTATTATTTGGTGGTGCTTTACAAACAGCTGGAAGTGTTAAAGGACGTAAAACTGGTAAGCATGCTACATCGGATTGGATGGAGCTTGAAAAACAAAGAGGTATTTCTGTTACGACTTCTGTTATGCAATTTGAGTATAATGGAAAAATTGTAAATCTTTTAGATACACCTGGTCATGAAGACTTTTCAGAGGATACTTATCGCACTTTAACGGCCGTTGACTCAGCTTTGATGGTCATTGATGCGGTAAAAGGTGTTGAAGGAAGAACGATTAAATTAATGGAAGTATGTCGCCTCAGGACAACTCCGATTATCACCTTTATTAATAAGTTAGATCGTGACACTAGAGATCCTATCGAATTAATGGATGAAGTAGAAGCTGTTCTCAATATTAAATGTGCGCCTGTAACCTGGCCAATTGGAATGGGTAAATTTTTTAAAGGCGTATATCATTTGCTTTTAGATGAAGTTCATTTGTTTGAATCAGGTCATGGTCATCATATTAAAGAGTTTGAAATTATAAAGGGAATTGATAATCCTGAATTAGATATAAAAATTGGCGTTTTGGCAGAGGAATTACGAGAAGAAATTGAATTAGTGAAGGGTGCTTCATATGAATTTGATCGTGCTGATTATTTAGCTGGCAATTTAACACCTGTTTTTTTTGGTACTGCTATTGGTAATTTCGGTGTAAAAGAAATGATAGATTCTTTTGTCGAGTATGCGCCTAAACCAATTATGCGAGAAGCCAGCCCAAGGAATATTAATCCTGAAGAAGAAGCTTTGACAGGGTTTGTATTTAAGATTCAAGCCAATATGGATCCTCAACATCGCGATCGTATGGCTTTTTTTAGAGTCTGTTCTGGTCAATATCAAAAAGGACTGAAGATGTTTCAAGTTCGTCTTGGTAAGCATGTTCAAATTGCTAATGCAATGACTTTTATGTCTGGCGATAGGTCGCATATAGATGAGGCTTTTCCTGGCGATATTATTGGCTTACATAATCATGGAACGATACAAATTGGTGATACATTTACTGATGGAGAAGATCTTAAGTTTACGGGAATTCCAAATTTTGCTCCAGAACTATTTAGAAAGGTTAGGCTTAAAGATCCCTTGAGGATGAAAGCGTTAAACAAAGGTTTAGTGCAGCTTTCAGAAGAGGGTGCTACCCAGGTGTTTAAACGTCTTAATAGTAATGATTTGATTCTTGGTGCGGTTGGTATACTTCAGTTCGATGTTGTTGCTCATCGCCTAGAGCATGAGTATGGCGTTAAATGTGTTTATGAAGCAGTCAATGTTCATACCGCTCGTTGGGTTCGTTGTGATGAGGCTAAGAAATTTGAAGATTTTAAGAATAAATGTTCTGAAAACTTGGCTTATGATGGCGGTAATCATTTGACGTACTTGGCTCCTACCAGAGTGA
>JBLIDR010000134.1:0-5921 GCA_047632655.1 Francisellaceae bacterium
ATTTATCAAATAAATAAACACGGTAAAATAACGAAAATCAAAAATAATAATATTTAAGTATATCTAAATCATTAAATATTTTCCAATTTTAGGCTGTTTTATGATCAGTTTCTTGAGATGCTTTTGATGCTAGTAAACTTCAACTCCAATGCAAAAAATACGCCTAACCTAAGCCAATAGCAATAATACCGCCTACTCTGGCAAATAAAAGAAAAGCATTCACGAATTAAATTTAATTTGAGTTCTGAAATCAAACTCTTATTGCATTTACTTTCTGCTATTGTCATTCCTATCGATAAAAATTAATAAATAATTCATAGTGTTTTTTAATAATTTTACATCTCTAGACATGAAATAATTTTTAATGATTTTATTCAAAATACTTGGTAAAGACTGAAATATCCTCTCTAGATGTACGATAACTGTTAACTATTGCCTCTTTATCTTCATAGCCCAAAGCCATACCACATAACAAGATGCTATCCTCAGGGTAACCCAATTCTTGCTTAATTATATCAGGATATTCAGCTAAAGCAGCTTGAGGACACGTAGCCAATCCTAGCGACTGAGCCATCAACATTATAGATTGTAAAAACATCCCATAATCCATATAAGAGCCTTTTTCAATCACTTTATCAGCAAAAAATAATAACATTACTGGGGCATCAAATGCCCTATAATTAGAGGCCCACTGGTTTAACTGCTTCTCTTTATCTTCACGAGATATATCTAAAGTTTTATACATCAGCAGACCACACTCTTTACGCCGTAATTTAAATTCTTCTATCCATGTTTGGGGATAATATTGATAATCACTATGACTTTTAACTCCATTTCTAAATGCCGTCTCAATTTTACTTTGTAGGGTCAACTTTGCTTTACCAGAAACAACAGCTACCTTCCAAGGTTGAGTATTCACACCTGATGGAGCACACCTTGCAAAACTTAAAATCTCAGCAATGAGTTTTTTGGGAACATTTTCATTTAGAAAAGACCGTGTTGATTTACGAGAAGTAAGAGCATCTTTGACATCCATAACAGACCTACTTATTATTTGTAATTAAAGTATATGTATATTAATTATTATATATATTGCCTTGCTAAGCTACATAAATTTAAAAATAGATAGAACCCAATAAGGTTACAATTGGCCAAGAGTAAACGTTTTAGAGGCTGCTACAAAAGTTTTATTTACCAGATCTGTCTTAACATCGCTAGAGCTTGGCGTTTCATATTCATAACCACTATCTATTGGTTTCACTTTATATTCTTGCTGACTATTAACAAGATCATCAGTTAATACCTCAGTGGTCGTATTCTCATATACATCTTGTTTTTTTGGTAACTGATATATATCAGCACTAGCTGTCCCAAATAAAAAGATACTTAGAATAGCTGATAACATCAAAACGTTAAATCTTGTTATCATTTTTTATGCCACCCACACACATGTTCAAATACTAATCAGCGTCATTGTAAGTTAATGCCTAATAAATCAATCTCTTTTAAAAGAAATATAATCAATTTCAAGGCTAATTTTCCTATAAATTCTGACAATACTATAGCACCTTTATAGCTCAATAAAAGAAAGGTATCAACAAATTTATGTATATTTATTAGAGGTTTATATTATAATATTTTACTTTGAATGTTTGCCAAAAACTACATACCCATTTTTTTGGGCAATAAGATATGGCTTTGGCTTCAATACTTGCTCTAACATTTGAAAATTACTGTCATTGGTAAATACAAAAATAGAAGGATTATTTTGCCACATATGCATAAAATCTGATTTATTAATATACCATTTAGGCCGCACGCCATTATGTGATTGCTCATACTGACTAATACCAAAATAAAACTCTCTCTGCCAGTTATCAGAATGTAGTATGTCTAAATTATGCCAATCACTAACTATGAACACTTTAGTTTGCAATAAAAAAGGTATGTCCTCTTTATAGTTCTCATAGCTAACAATTTTCGTATTTTTTGTCATAAACGGTAAGATTTCGCTCGTAAGGCTTCCTGATCCCTTGACGTCAAATAAAGGCGCTGATAAAACCACCCCTAGATTAAAGCACATCATTGTAACCATGGTTATTAGGATTGAATACGTTAATTTATGCTTCCGTAAGAGATAATGAGAAACGATCGCACCAACAATTAAGATAATGCCAATTGGAGCAAAAATTGGGTATATGCTAGCAGCTGGGATTTTATGCTGTGCTACTGGAAAAATAAACAAACCCAGACCAACAGCAATTAATAGGACACTACCAATTAAATGTGAAAGCCTAAAACCTTTAGTTGTGCCATTAAGTATCATTGTCTCATAAGATTTAGCCATCAGTAATGCTAAGGTTGGGAGTATCGGTAAAATATACCCAACTAATTTTGTATGAGGGATACTAAAAAAAATAAATATAGCAACTGACCAAATTAATATAAACAGGCTAATAGTGTCTTTAAATCTATTTTTCCAAAATAAATCAGCACCTTTTTTAAGTCTCACTGTAAAATAAATACTCCAAGGAAGCATACCAACAAGCATAATTAATGCATAAAAATAAGGGCCCATAATTTTACTCGTATGAAAATCATGTCCAACAAAACGTAAAACCTGCTGGTAATAAAAAAAGTAATATAAAAAATCGACGTTTTGCATTTGACAAAGCACTAACCAAGGAATAATAATTACCAAAAAAAGTCCCATCCCTGTAACTAGATAAATTTGTCTCAAAACTATCCATCGATTTAATAATATAATCCAAATCCCCATAGCCATTGCTGGAAATACAAAACCCATTAACCCTTTAGTTAAAAAAGCCAAAGCACCGAATATATACGCACCATATAAACAGTACTGACGTTTTTTTGAAGGATAACGATATTGTAATCCAAGAAGCATAAGAAGTGCTGAAATCCACAGAAAATTTGCGACTTCAAGATCTAAATTGGCATAATGCGCTGCTAAAAAATATACTGGACTACTAGCCAAAATTGCTGCTGCGATTAGACCAACTCTACGCCCATAAAATCTTCTACCAAAAACATAGGTAAGTGTGACCCCAATAAAACCAAAAAAGGCCATTGGCATTCTAGCCCCCCAAGCGTTGATACCAAATATTTTCAATCCAATAGCTTCTAGCCAATAATACATAATTGGCTTGTCTAAAAAAGGCACTCCATTAATGGTTGGGGTAATCCAGTTACCTGAGTCTAACATTTCTCTAGCTATTTCAGGGTATCTACCCTCATCTGGAATACTTAAATTTCTCGAACCTAAAAAGATAATAAAATATATAGCGCCAAAGATTGTAATTAACAGGATATCTAACCAGAGTTGTTTTTGATCATATTGATTATTTTTGTTTCGCATTGATATCTCATCAAGTCATTTCACTTTAAAGTTAAAATTAACTTTAGCTATTGAATATATATTTAGCAGCCTATTGCTATAAAAAGATGATCATTAGCTGTAACTTTGAAATAACGTACTACTATTTAAAGAAATAGACTTTAATTGTAACAACATGCTTAAATTATCTGTAGCAATTTTTATACTCATTTCAACAAGCATTATAGCGAGCCCTCCTAACAGTAGTCCTTATTCTGTAACGACAAGACAAAACTACAGCACGGCTAACAATGCTCCTAACAGCAATAATGCAAACATGATAATTCTACCCAGCAACCGTTTTGAAAAAACGCTCATTTATTCTAAGCAACAAATTGCAGCAGAAAAAAAATTACGTATAAAAAAATCACAGAACAATAGATAAACATTGCACCGAAATCTAGAGATTAATATTAGTTAGTTTAAATAAATTTCTCTCTTTTATTCAGAGTCTAGGCAAAATGAAAAATACCCACATAGCTTTTCATTAACTAAATTAGTCCCATATTCACCCATATTTTCACAATTATAAGCCTGACCAACGATAGAAACATTTCGATTACCACCTGCGAATAGAGTCCTATCATTTATATTGGTAGCTTCTAAATAGATAAAATTTGCTTTATTTTCATAGGCTTGATCTTTTAAATTATTTCTAGAACCAAGATAGATGTCAATATTTGAAGTAAACATCCCTGTAAACCAATTACCTTGCGCACTATAAACCTCACCAAGGTAGTGACAGTTGCTTAAGGGCTGTTTATTTGATAAATAAACATTAGCAGCCTTAGCGTGTACTAATTTATCAGCAGGTATGACTGTACAACCTGTCAAGAACATTGCTATACAACCAAATATTATATGCTTATCTTTCACTCGTTTCTCCACCTTTACTTTGATTATTACAAGAATATGCCTGACCAATCAAACTTACGTTATAAACCCCACTAAGAAGCGCAAAGGGCTGTATAAAATAAAAACTAAGAGATTGAAGCATTGAGTCATTGGATGTTGAGGAATTTTCAAGATATATATAATCAGCATTGTTTTCAGCAGCCTGATTTTTGAAATTATTTATAGAACCATTTACGATATTAATATTTGAGGTAAACATTCCCGTAAACCAATTCCCTTGATCTCCGTATACCTCTCCAACATAATGACAACTTTTATTAGCATTTATGGTTGATATATGCACCTTCTCTGCTGCTTTGCTATGAATTTTATTAGCTGGTATAATGGAACAACCAGATAGGAGTAATATAAAAAAGAAACTAAAGAGCGTTTTATTAACCATATTATTTAATCCGTTATTTTTGTGAATTATTAATCGTTTTCGCTTTAGTCTTGCTCACTTCCTTCAATACTTTATTATTCATATCATTATCTACGCTTGGCTTTGCCTCTTCCCTATACGAGGTTGAATCACCGTCATATAAACAGAATGAAAAATAGCCACATCTTTTTTGAATGATGTTATTAGACTCGGGCTGATTTATACCTTCACATCTATACGCTTCAGCTATTATTGTCGAATAATTAATGCCAGTAATAAAAGCAGGGCCTATTGTTTTAATGTCGCCAGTGTAAACATAATTAGCATTATACTTACCTGCCTGATTCCTAATACTATTACGTGTCCCCATCACAAGATATACATTAGAAGTAAACATACCACTAAACCAATTACCTTGAGCGCCAGAAACCTCACCTACATACTCACAATCATCGGCAGGTTCAATATCTGTAACTCGAATATTTTTATAATCAGGTTTGTTTAAGCTATTTGGCGGTATAAAAGTACAACTAGATAACAATGCAACTAATGATCCACTTGTTAATAATTCCTTTAACACTTAACCCTCCAAATAATTTCAAATTTTGTGATATAACATTTGTCTACACATTAAGAGAAGTAATTAATCAGGTAGTTGTCAACTTTTCCATTAAAAAATATCTATTATTATCTAAAACTGCCAGACCCTCAATATATTAACCCTCAGCCCTCTGTATAAATATTTATTGTTTACCTATACTTTCAAATATTTAAAAACCTTGCAAAAACAAATGATAATCACTAGCATTAACATGCTTATTAAGAACAGAAAATGAAATATCGATTAAGTCATAAGGTTAATAATAAAAACTACAGTATTATAATTATTTTTTTCATATATATTTTTATTGGAAATGTTTATGCCGACACTTCAAAAGAAAATGGCGCGATGATACAAAATAAAAAAACAATGTCTGAATTAGATGCTCCAATTGAAGGGATATGGCAGAATCAACTCTGATAGACAACATTATATGGTAGACTTCTACCCAATCATATTATGGAGCACGTTATGTCAGAGTTACAAATTTTAGATAGATTACAAATCGAAGCTCTTTTGAAAGCAGGACACAAGCCTGCATTTATTGCCAAGCAACTCTCTAGAAATAGATTTACGATTTCTAGAGAGATAAGTAGAAACACATCAGCGGATGGAATCTATTGTCATGATTTCGCTCAAAAACTAGA
>JBLIDR010000135.1:0-5916 GCA_047632655.1 Francisellaceae bacterium
TATTGTGACATACAGGTTAAATATAGTTGCCATGAGACCTTATCCATGGCATTACAATATCGTAACTAAGTTTGGAGTTTATTAAAAAATCCTCATTTACATTCGTATCATCATCAAAAATAATATATTTATCAGCATAATAATCGCTTATAATAGTGTTATGAATTATTGCTGAGGATTCATTCTTACCTCCATCGATGATTGTAACCTCAACGTAATTAGATAAGTCATTACAAAATATATTTTCATCTTCCTCCATAAATACTTTAGTACCATTATTAAAAACAATAATTTTAGAGCTGTATGGGATGTTATTTTTTTGATAATTTAAACTTTTAAGGGTTTGTGATTCAAAAATCGTTTTATTGTAAACAAGTACAATGAATATCATATTCAAAACTTTAAACTTCTTTTATCTGTTGCTTTAGTATTCAAAAATTTTTTCTCTGCTTTATTTTCAAGTCAGTGTTATTGCTTTTACACAATTCGTTATGACTAAGTATCAAAGTATCCCCCTGAAAGTTCAATAAACCGTTGAACATTAAGTTTAACTTCTTCTACTTCACGTTTCATTTCAAGAATAAGTTTAGGTGCGGTATTCTTAGCCTCTAATAATTCCTTTGCTTCGAAGCCATAAGCTATACCAAAACGCTTAGTATGATCAGGCTGAAGTTGCTCTTTGCTAATTCCTCTATCAAGTACAACAATTGACTCACATCCACACAAAACCGCAAACTTAGAATATGCCGTTAACGTGTCGTAAGAGATAAAACGTTTTGAAGATTTAAATATTTTCGCTATTTCTTCATTTGATTTATCATCAATTAATATTGAATCCTCCAGATCATGGACTATCGTTTTATGTTTTCCTTTTCTTATTGAGTAACATGTACCAAAGCGTTTATCCGGCAAATTTTCTAAATTATAATGTTCAAATGGATAGCTAACTACTCTTAGGTAATCGTCTATTGTTTTAGAGCCGGTAAAGTTAAAGTCTTTAATGCCAGGGCCAAATTTAAAGTAAAGCTCGCCTTTACCATAAAATATCGATCCTGAATGATATCCAGGTTGGTGTAGCAACCACCTAACAACGTTTTTAGCCCCTAAAGGATTACCTAAAATAATCTCAGGGTAGATAACAATATAATCATTAATATCCCCAATATCGGTATGTGATATGATCTTTGTATGTAAATTTTCTTTTAGTTGGTAACGGTAAAGAAGTGACTTTATTATTTCTTTACTTAAGCTAAAAAGAGGCTTGAAAATATTTTTACGATTAAAAATATAAGATTCAAAATGTGGCGTTAAATAACACTCATAACCCAGTTCATTAATAATTGAACATAAGTTATGTAGTACAATTTTACCGCCACTTCTTTCATCATAGCCTGGAGAAAATATCAAAAATTTCATATTACACCTTTTTTAATATACATAATTTAATCTTTTCTGTTAACAATGATTTATTCTTATAAAATAGCAACGCAAATAATCCTATAAATATAAAGTAGAAAGTAACAATTGATATAAAAGAACTTCCCCTTGCACTAACGGGGAAAGAAAAAAGAGAAGAAACCAAATAAAAATACCCTAAACCGCATAAGAGTATAGAGAAAGTGACAGGTAATATAATTTTTCTTACAAAGTGATCCATATATTTATCAAATACATACCCCCCCCAAATTGAGACAAATATAACATTTTGAATAAAGAAGAACTTAGCTGCTCCTTGTGCACCAAAATGTATAGCAATATATACCGATAATGGAATTAAGAGTGAACAATAGGCCATATAAACTTTCGTGTGTAAGCCTAATGAACCATGACTATATTGAATCATAAAAGCAAATTTCATTATTAATGAAATACTCACTCCCCCCATTAACCAAGGGACATACTTTATTACATTCTCAGCTAATAATTCATCACCAGACCAAATAATGACAATTTCCTTTCCTAAAAAAGCAAACATTGTAGCGATAGAAATGCTTAACAACAAAACCCCAATTAAAGAGGTAGAGATTATTCTGATATAATCTTGATGACATTTATTACTGAGTAAAGACGTCAGTCTTGGTTGTAACACTTGAACTAAAGGGGTTATTAACGTTAATAAAACCGCTGATAATGAAATAGCAATACTGTAGTAAGCATATTCTTCTAAGCTGATATATTTAGTTAACGCTATTTTATCAACTTGTGATGCTATTACCCATAACATTGATAATGTTGATAGCTGAAAAGTAAAGCCCATAAGTTCTTTAATATCTTTAATTATTACGTTTTTCCGCTTTCCATTGATTTCGCGGGAAATGATTCTTGAGTGATAAATAAATAAGGCTATCACCACAATTAAATTCAGTCCAGCCACAATAAACTGATAATTAAAGTATGTATTTATATTTCCATTACTATAATAAAGTATTACTAAACTTAAAGGGGCTGATAAGCTGACAAAAATAATTCGAGTTATAGATATTGTCTTGTGGCATTCTAGGCCTATTAAAAAACTGATGAATGGCCCTTGAATATATCTCAAAGAAAATATCCCAAACATTATAACGATACTGTCAGTCAATATAGGCTTTGCTAATTTGCTATCCAACCAATAAGTTGCTATGTAATCTGAAAATGAGTAGCCTGCACAAAAGATACAACTGGCTATAACTATAAAAAATAAACAAACAATTTTAAACTGCCCAAGCACGATTGAAAAAAAGTGATAATCTTCCTTAGCAACAACTACTTGCCTGGTAACAGTCCCACCGATGCCCGCTTCAAATATATTTAAACTAATTTGAAGTAAATTAAAAAAAGCGATTAAACCATATGCTTCAACGCCTAGCCCTTCGACTAAAAAGGGAATAATGATTATCATTATTAAAGCGGCGTATAGTTGGGAAGAGTAAGCCCAAAGAAGAGAAAAATTAAATTTCATATAAAGTTCTAAAAGTTCTAAAAGTTCTGAATTATTTTACTAAATGTATCATCTCGTTATATATACATATGGTAAAAGAATATTGGTTGCAATATTATCTTTATCATATGTATAACTGTAACTATGTGCAGTGTTTATCTAGAAATTGAATCGTTAAATCTAAAACGATTTTAACTTGATCTTCGGCCATATTGTAAAATAAAGGTAAACGCACTAATCGTTCGCTTAAAAAAGTAGTGTGTTCTTCCTTTCCTACAAAAACGCCAAATTTCTTACCAGCAGGACTAGAATGAAGAGGGACATAGTGGAATGGGCATACAACCTCATTAGCTCGCATAAATGATATGTATTCGTCTCTTTTGTTTTTTGATGAAAAAATCAAATAAAACATATGAGCGTTGTGATGCAGTTCTTCAGGGATTGAAGGCAATTTTAAATTTTTATAACCTGATAATTTTTCATAATATTGTTCCCATATTGACAAACGTTTATTATTTATTTCAGAAGCTTGCTCTAACTGGGCAAATAGGTAAGCCGCTTGTAACTCAGATGGCAAATAACTAGAACCGATATCACGCCAGGTGTATTTGTCTACTAAGCCTTGGAAGAACATGCTTCGATCTGTTCCTTTCTCTCGAATAATTTCAGCTCTTTCTATGAACTTATCATCATTAATTATTAAGGCGCCACCTTCCCCTCCTGATGAATAATTTTTTGTTTCATGAAAGCTAAAACACCCAAAATGACCTATTGTCCCTAATGCTTTTCCTTTATAGGTAGACATAACGCCTTGGGCAGCATCTTCCACAACATATATTTTATTTTTATGAGCGATATCCATAATTGCATCCATTTCACAGGAAACTCCAGCATAATGAACAACAACTATTGCTTTCGTTTTATTTGTTATCGCATTTTCTATCTTACTTTCATCTATATTTAATGTATCAGGCCTAATATCAACAAACTTTATTTTTGCCCCTCGTAAAACAAACGCATTCACAGTAGAGACAAAAGTATAACTTGGTGCAATAACCTCATCTCCTGGTTGAATATCAACAAGAATTGCTGCCATTTCTAGTGCTGCGGTACAAGATGGTGTAAGTAATGTTTTCTTTGCGGAAAAGGTGTCTTCAAACCAATGTTCACAAAGCTTTGAATAATTGTTATTCCCACTTAATTTTCCAGAAAATATAGCTTTTTCAATATATTTGATCTCATTGCCTGTTTTAGGACTTTTATTAAAGGGAATCATTACTACAATCCATATTTATTTAAGAATGTTTGAACTTGTAATTGAGGCAACTTAAATAGTGCACAGGCCATACGTTCATTGCTACTAGAAACTTTACCATTAAAGTCAGCATTTTTAATAAGGCGCTCTATTTTTAATGACTTATCTTTTTTGAAACGTTCAAGTTCTAGATAATTTAAAAAATACCACACTAAGGATGACTCAGCTTCTGATTGGGAAATAAACTCTTGCTCTAGTGGTATTATTTTACCTAAAGCTATATTTAAGACAGCACCAACAAAATCAAAACCTGTATTAGACTCAACTAAATATGAACCAATAAAGTCTCCCCCCATACGTGAACCGATCTCAATAATAAAGACTTCACCTTTTGAGTTAATCTTTACTTCAGAATGCGAAGCCCCATGTTTAATACCTAAGGCGTTTAAGCTGCCGTATATAACATTAAAAATAAGTCTCTTTTCTTCACTTAATAAACGAGCTGGCGCTATGTGCCCTATTTCGATGAAATTTGGGGAGCCTGTAGTAAATTTTTCGGTTATCTGCAATATCTGATGTTTGCCATCACTCGATATTGCTTCGACACTATACTCTCTGCCATCAATGTAATCTTCAAGCAATACTGTATCAATAAAAGAGTTTTTTTGAGCTTTTAAAATCGCTTGTGTCAAATATTGAGCATCATAAACTTTAGTTATACCTCGACTTCCTGACCTATCGATGGGCTTAACGATCAAAGGGAATGATAACTCACTAACGTCTACCTCTTCAAGATCACTTATCAAACAAAAAAAAGGAACGGGTAAATGATTTTCTAATAACTTTCTACGCATTAAAAATTTATTTGTTGTTATATCAGTTACTGATATGCCATTACATGGAAGGCATAGCTTCTCGCCTATGTAATTAACTGCAATATTTGCTAAATCTGAAGCTATACTCGCTACAGAATCAATGCCTATCTCTTTGCATTTAGTTACCAACTGATCTAATTCAGTGATACTAATTGGATAAAAATAATCAGCAGTCAGTTCTCCTATATCACCGGATTCCCATGCAAAAACATGAGTTTCAATTCCTTTTTTATTTGCTTTTATTATAAGTTCATTTTGAAACTCGTTAGCCCCAATTATAGCTATTTTCCTACCTTTACTCATTGGCAGCTTCTTACTAAAAATGTTTTTATCAAATCATCAAAATTGGTTTCACATCTGTTTAGCTCATAGTCTTTACTTTTTTTCGTATAATCACTATCAAATTCAGCTCTAGTTGACTCAAAAGGCTCCTTGAATTCTTGGATGATATTAATCCTGTCTAATTCGGTGATAGTCAATGGGTACCCTAGATGCTTCATTTCCTCATAACAAACTGCTTCAATATACTTCGTAACATTTTCAGGAAGATTTTCTTTATAATTACCTAAAGCAGAAGGGTCAAATAATTTTTTCTCACCGAATGATGAATTATTTGACCATTCATTATTATTCATATCTGAAATCAATGTTTCATAACTTAATTGAGAAATATTAAGCCATTCGTATATATTACAAAGAGTGCTCTCTGAATTTAAAATTAGATCTTCAAATTTAATTGCAAAGAACTGTTTCGAGCTTGCTAAACCAGCTGAGATTAATCCGGATTTCCTCCAATTCCTAAGATCAAAAAGAATTGGTCTTCTTGTCCCCGTATGCGCTACCCCTGAGCCAAATGACATCGATGT
>JBLIDR010000136.1:0-5900 GCA_047632655.1 Francisellaceae bacterium
CATAATCATTTTGGGTAAGTTTTTCATTTTTCAAATTTGCCGAAAGGACAATTTTTGCGACTAATACTTGTCTGGCACAACAGGAGTTGTCAATGCTAAATGCTTGTTGGAATAAGAGGTCCCATTTGTTAACCTTTCTTCTGGGCTTGTGATAGCAATTTCTACAGATTCCCATCGTCCCGGGCCTCCTAATGACGCATTCATTGCATATGACTTTTTTGCAAGTGCCGCAATTTGTATATGAACTAACATAATTTTTTTCTCCTTCTGGATTGACAAATGCTCGTGCTTCTCTATGGCAATCATTGCACTTCATGTTAGCTTTTCCCTTATGATCTAATTTATTTGTTATAATAATATCTGTTAGGTCTTGTGAAAAAGATTAGTATTCTAATACTACTAGCATAAGACTTGCTAAAATAGATGCTCATTGTCTTTGAATAGTTTAACTATTCGCCTCAAATTCACGTCAATTTAATCTAAATCATCACTATTTTCGTTACGAAAAAATGTTGTTCATGAGGCCTAGTGTTTATTTTTATATATTGATATTTCAAACATCATGTTCATCATTGAACTTCTTAAATTCCAGCTCATTATCTACGTTATAGCCACCACCAAACACATCATATAAATTAACGATACTATCCATTTGTTGCATTTTGTATTTATTCAAATCTGATTTCATATAATCAACATTCATCTTTGAAAGTAGCGTTTGAAGGTAACTAATTTGACCCAGTTCATACATTACTGTAGAAAGTCTATATTGTTCTTCGGCACTTTCTAAGGCAATTTTTTGTTGAGTATAGCTTTGATTGATTGTGCTGTGCTGGGATAATCCATTATCGACCTGGGCAAAAGCAGTCCTAACCGTTTGGATGTAGTTATAAAATGCTGAGTAATAAGAACCTTTGCTTTTTTTGATATCCGCAAAAATACCCATGTCTAGTATTGGCATTGCTGCTCCCAAAGATGCGGCCCAAAAATTCGTACCAAGACTGAACAAGTTCGTTAATTGAGCTGAAAGCCCTCCAAGCATTCCAGTTAGACTGATTGATGGAAAGAATTTGGAAGCTGCTGCACCTATGTTGGCATTACTCAATTTCAATTGATTTTCAGCCATTGCAATATCAGGACGTGATTTCAAAACCTCAGATGGTAAATGGCTAGGGATAATTCCATTCGTTTTTATATTGTCAAAATTATTATGTGTGATTATTTTACCAGGGTTTTTATCTGTTAGAACTTGCAATGCATTTTGCACATTAGTTAATTTATTTTCTATCGATGGAATTTGAATGTTTAGCGTTGCAATCATTTGATCTATACCCATTAAATTAGAGCTAGATACGCTACCATTATCATATTGTACTTGAATATATTTTTTGGCTTGTTTAGCATCAAACAGCATTTTTTGCTGAAGGTTCAACTGTTTTTTCAAGCCTAGGTAAGTAAAGTAGCTACCTGAAATCTGACTGATAACAGCAAGGCGAATAGCATTTTTAGCTTGTATCTGTGAGGCTAGATTAAAATCAGCAACTTCACCTATTTTAATTTGACGCATTATGTTTAAGCTGTAAGTTGGAACAAATCCAGCGCTATACCCTGAGAATTTTTGAGAACCAGTATCTGGTAATGATCCAGGGGTAGGAATAGATGATTTATTGGTAAAGCTAGGGTTGAATGCTTGTCCTGTGAAAGCTGTTCCGCCAATTCCAACGGTTGGTAGCCAAGAGTAGTTTGACTTTTCTATAGATGCTTGAGCCTGAAGAATATTACCCATTGCCATTTGTATATTATTATTGTTTTTCAATCCATCATTAATTAAAATATTTAGTTGTGGGTCATTGAATTTTTCCCACCAAGCTAGGTCTGGGAGGCTAGACTCACCAGTAAGTTTTTCTATGTCTTGGCTTTCCCAATTGACTGGAGCGTTAATATTTGGCTTCTTGTATTCTGGACTAAAGAATGAACAACCAGATAGGATTATGCCTAAGGTTGCTATGCTAATAATTTTATATTTCATAGGAAGAACCTTTGATTAATCTGTTGTAGTAACGGAAACATTTGCACTGGCACCAACTCGTAAGGGATATTTAGAATCATTTTTGATTTTTACTTTAACCGTAAAACGTTGTGCTACTTTAACCCAATTGCCAGATGCGTTTTGAGGTGGTAGTAAGGAATAAGTACTACCACTGGCAAAGCTAATGCTCTCAACTTTTCCTTTATAGTTATGGTCATATAAATCAAGTGAGACTGATGCAGGTTGCCCTGTTTTAATGCGGCTAATTTGGGTTTCTTCATAATTCACATTAACCCACCAGTTATCATCATCAATTAGAACAAATAATTTTTGCCCTTGTGCGATTAATTGCCCTGATTTCAGGTTTAGGTTTCCAATATACCCAGAAGCTGGCGCGTACAACTTAGTATACGATTTATTGATACTAGCATTATCAATCCCAATTTTAGCAATATCAACTTGAGTTTTATTAATCCCTAGATTAATTTTGGCTTGATCAAGAGCTGATTTTGCTTGATCAAGAGCTGATTTTGCTTGATTGGATTCGTTTTTATATTTTTGTTTATCTTGTAATGATCCAGCCTTTTTAGCATATAAATTGGCATAGCGTTCAGCCATTCCAGTTGCAAATACATAATTTGAGTTGGCTTTTGATATATTAGCTTCAGCATTATTAATTTGTTTCTTAGCGTTCAACACTTGTTGCTGTGCTAGCAAATAATCTTGTTTTGATTTATTAAGAGGAATGTCATAATTAATAGGGTCAATTTCTAATAATAAATCCCCTTTTTTTACATATTGATTGTTTTGTATGTTGACAGATTTAATATATCCACTTGCTTGTGGTGATATGTTTATAATGTTTGCTTGGACATAAGCATTATCAGTGCTGGGGTAGTAAGTGACATATAGCCAGTAGGCAAAAATACAGAGTGCAGAAACTATTATAATAACTGAACCAATAATAATTTGCTTGCGTGATTTTGTGTTAGTCTTTGTCATTATTATCCTCAGTGGTAGTATTTGAATTATCAGTGAATTTGGGTAGTTTTTTTAGAACAAAAGGTGTCCATAAGATTAGTATTAGGGCTATCGCGCTTAGGTAAAATGTATCTAGATAGCTAATAAACGCAGCTTGTTGCTGAACTTGTGTTTGAGCAATGGCAACCTGCATTGTTTCGTTAACGCCCTCTATATTCTGCAGCCACAGTTGATATCCTTCAGCATATGGTGAAATATATTGTCCTAGGTCATTATAGTTAACTTGCATTTGACGAGAGATAGTCGTAGCGGCGATAGATGTTCCTACAGATGCGCCGAAATTCCGGAAAAAATTAAACACTCCAGATGCGTCAGTATTCTCTTCATCAGGAATACCAATAAAACACACCTGCATAATGGGGATAAAAAATGCCATCATGCCAAATCCTTGAAATGCCATGGAGGTTATAATATAACTCATACTTACTGAAGTTCCATAGCTTGACAGCATGAGACACCCAATAGAAAATGCCAGCATACCAATAAATATAATTATTCTTTCGCCAAAAATTGTACATAATTTTGGAATAAATAGAGCGGTAACTATCGCTGCAATACCTCTTGGTGCTGAAATATAACCAGCTATATCAACAGGGTAGTTGAAAATATTTTGCATCATAGTTGGGAAGTAAGCTAATGACGCCGTGGCAAATGTCATAAAGACAAACATTATAATGCAGCTAAACACAAAATTTTTATTCTTAAATATATTTAAATTAACCACGGTTTTCCCTAAGATTCCGCGCCAAATAAAAAAACCAATCAGAATTAAAGATGAAGTTAGCATGGTAGTCATACCAATTGATTTGAACCAACTGTGACTGTTACCTTCATCGATAAAATATTCTAGCATTCCAACACCAAATGCCATAAAAGCAAAACTAATATAATCCAGTTTTATTTTTTTCATTGGTTCAGATTTCATGTAAATACTAATTAGAAATAAAGCCACTACACAAATTGGAACGTTAATATAAAATATCCAGCGCCAACTTAGTTCAGCAACTAATGTACCACCCAGTACAGGTCCAATAACTGGCCCCATGACGACGACTAGGCTGAATATAGTCATAATCTTTGTTTGTTCTTTACCAATGAAGTTTTTGGAAATATAGGATTGTGCGACTGAAGGTAGAAAAGCGCCTCCAACTCCTTGGGCAATTCTAAATACTATCATTTCTGGTAATGAGGTCGCTTGTCCACATAAAACAGATGAAATTACAAACACTATTGCGGAGGCCATGATGACACGTTTCATGCCATATTTTCTGATTATAATTCCAGAGAGCATAATAAATACGGCAGCAGCAACTATATAAGCTGTTGTGACCATGGCGATTGTGTCTAGATTTGCTCCTAATGAACCCATCATTTGAGGGATTGCAACTGCTACGATAGTTAAATCAATTATTTCAGCTAATGCTAATAAGCTAACGGCATAGGCAACCATTGTTCTTGGCTGAAGCCAAAAACTTTGTTTTGAATTATGATCACTTTTTAAATTCATCAAGTTAGTTTTACTTGTGACAATGTAATCTTAATTATAGATCAGAAGGCTTCATATACAAGTTTAAGGTTCTAAATTATGTTGTTATTTGTTCAGTGATAAATATTTGAGTATTATAAAAAAATATAAATTTTTAATCTTCTCCGTTTAGGTATGCATCTAGCTTTTTAATATGCTTCTTATGAGTAATTTTTTCGCGAATTTTGACTCTATCTTCAATGTACCTACAATATAAATATGCGTAAACGCTTTCAATTATATGAACTCTTACACTTTTTTTATCTATTAGATTGAGGCAATATTTATAAGCATATTGGCTTTCGGTAATCAGAATACGCACATTTCTTTTATCATTAATGTTTTTACAATAATGATAAGCATTTTTACTGATGCTATTGTCGTTATACTGGTCACAGTATTTTTGAAAGTTCATATGAGTTCCAAAATTATAGATGTCTTATTATTGGGATCATATTAAGGGTTATTTTACTTTATTCCAGTATGTTCCTAATAAAGATGATTTATCGGGTGCGTGACTATTATTGATTGCTTGTATGGCTTCATACTCATCGCCTTTGTAGGTAACAACATCTCCTGTTCGATACATTATAAATGTTGCTTGGTTTTTGGGGTTGAACATAATAAAAGGTTGGGAGCTTGAGCTGTCTTGTGAGGCTAAATTTGTAAGATAGGCTTTGGCTTGTTTTTTTGAAATTTTCTTCCAATATGTACCAAGCACATAGCTGTCATTGGGAGCATGGTTGTTATTAACTGCTTGAAGAACCTGATATATTGAGCCTTTGTATGAAGCAACATCACCTGTTCGGTACATTATAAAGCTTGATTGATTCCCTGGGCTAAAAAGAATAAAGTCAGGAATAGTCAAACTGTTAGACTTTCTTTGGAAGTCAGATACATAGCTATCTGCTTGTTTTTTAGTAATTTTTTTCCAATAGGTGCCTGAAACATAGCTTTCATTTGGGGCATGGTTATTATTAACTGCTTGAATTGTCTGATAGATACTGTTTTTATATGAGACTATATCCCCTGTTCGGTACATTATAAAGCTGGATTGATCGCCAGGTTTGAAGAAAATAAATGCAGGGATGTTAGATTGTTGCACCGGTTCAGTATTGCTTACATTTGTTACTAGGTCGTTTTTATTTGTAACAGAGGAATATCCTGATATGACAAATATTGCAGTTGCAGAATATAGCGCTATCTTAATTATTTTCTTCATACATCCATACTGTTTATTTAATTAAAATTAATTATATAGTATGGATTGTGAAATTTACAATGATTAGTATGGATTGTGAAATT
>JBLIDR010000137.1:0-5892 GCA_047632655.1 Francisellaceae bacterium
CCTGCCAAAATATTCCCGCTACTCATGGGCCTCATAGAAACCATTGCTATAGTGGGTGATATTACGGCGACTAATCTGTTTGGGAATTATATAGATAGCTTTGGTTGGGATATCGCTAATATTACTGTAATAGTTTTTTGTTTTATTTTATTTATATGTGCTTGTAGTTACGCTGTTTTCCATAAAAAAATAGTACATACCCCTGTTAAGAAAACATTACGAGCCGTGTTAAAGGAGTTCTTATCATTATTTAAAAATAGAGCTTTTATATGTGTTTTAATTTATGCTTTCTTCACTTGGTTCTCCATTCAAACACTAGCGGGATTTTGGGGCAGAGATTACTTTATGATTATGCATCATTATAGTGACATAGAATCTCTACATCTAATGGGAGTGTATTGGATAGGATTACTTGTTAGCTCTCCTCTTATTGGTTTTCTTGTCTCAAAAATTGGCTATCATAGATTAATTATTATAATTCTTGCAACCATCGGGCTCATTGCCCAATCAGTAATGTGTATACCAATATTATTTAATTACCAGGCGTTAATAGTTATTGCTATTTCTACAGGAATATCCGCGTCAGGAATTGTTATTGCTTTTTCAATTGCTTCAGATATTTTGGCGCCTCAATTAAAAGGAACCGGTATCGCCCTACTTAATACAGCTATTATTTTTGGGGGTGTCGCAGGGCAACAAATATTCAAGTATATTATATTGTCCTTTAATATTGGAGATTATATTGATATATCAGTTAATGGTTCTTTTTATACAGCACTACTAACCTTCCCGATTAGTACATTAATCGCTCTCATTGCTATTATCTTAATTGTGAAAAAAACCAAGAAAACTATTAAATAACTAAATAACTAAATAACACCCCCATTTTTAGAAAATTTTTTAATTCATAACATATCTAAGCCCTCTGAAAAGAAATATTCTGGGTTTACCAGTAATAAATTATATTTAAATAGCAATGTTAAAATGTAATAAAAAAATGCGAAAGCTCAAAAATAACTTTAAAGTTTATTTATAAAAAATTAAGCAAAGCCAAAAACCTTACCCGTTAAAATACCTTCAACGCTTCTAACATAGGACATTGCCACATCTTTTGCATCAATCGATATGAAACCTTTGAACGCTTCACCATATACATCCAAAGATTCAGTAACCACTCCGGGACTAACAATGTTTAATCTAGCTTTTTCACGGATCTCTAAACTAGCTGCTTTCACAAATGCATCCAAAGCACCATTTACCATAGAAGCCGACACGCTACCCAAAATAGGCTCATGATTTAAGATACCACTAGTCAGAGTAAAGGATCCGTTTTGGTTAATATATTTCAAACCCTCTTGAACTAAATTAACTTGTCCCATAAGTTTATTATTTAAACCCAAACCAAAAGAGTCATCAGTAAATTCTTCAAAAGTCTTAAAAGCCACACTACCAGTAGCTGAAACTAACGCATCAAAACTGCCAATCTTTTTATACATATTTTCAATAGATTTTCTATCACCAATATCTACCGAGATATCTGTACTGCGGCTCACACCAATAACTTCATGTTCTTTTGATAATGTAGCGTAAACAGCCCTGCCTACTGTACCACTGGCACCTACTAATATAATTTTCATACATTCTCCTTTATTATTTATTTTAATTACTCAGTTAAACTTAATTTAAATTAATTTATTCATCACCTAATTTGCGTAAATCAGAAGCTACTTTATCTAAAGCATTTCTATTTAACTTATAATACGTCCACTTACCTTCACGCAATGAGTCTACAAAACCTGCTTGCTCAAGTTGTTTGAGGTAAAGAGATATCGTTGACTGCGCAACGTTTGACTTAGCTTCAATAAGCCCAACACAGGCCCCATATTTTTCAACATCACTAACTTGATCAGGAAAATGTTTTTTAGGGTCATTTAGCCAACGTAAAATATCCATTCGTGTTTCATTTGCTAAGATTTTAAGTTTATTGATCAGCTTCATGTTATTATCTATATTCCTATATATCTAAATATATCGATATGTTAACGAAGTAAATAAAGTAAGTCAAACATTAAAAGAATTAGTAATATTACTTTAGGGAAAAATGAAACTTAGATGAACAGGATTTCATTTCTCTATTTTTCCTTTTTTCATTGAACTTCGTATCCACATAAAAATGAAGAGACACAATGGAATAACAAATAATGCTCCAAATATAATCACTAAAATCCAAGAAACAGAGCCACCTAATAATTTAAAAATTAGTAGTAAAACAAAAATCAAACCAAATAATGGTGGAAATAGTATCATTGCTTTTAACCTTATATTTTAAGATTATACTTATAAAAATTATAGCCCATAAAATTAAATTTGAATAATGACCATAGTGAATTTCAACTAATCATTCATTAGTAACAAAATTTGCATAATGTACCTTATAAGACGTATTCGCCCGAGCACCAGCGGCATGAACAACTTGAGATTTATCTTTATCAATCTCACTAGGATAACTTACGATTGCTTTTAGCTTTATTCCCAACAAATCATTAACATTATATTTATCAGTTTTTAGACTATCCAATGGCTTAGTATTATTTCCACTTAGTGTGAAATATCCATTTTCAGCAAGAATGACTAGATTTGTAATATCATACTCACCATTCTTAAGGTCAAACTTTGAATAACGTAGCGTGGGCGCTGGATTCATACCAATTGGAACAATGATAGAATTCAACGTCATATTCAAGCCGTAAGATGATTCGATATCATTATATGAAACAGGAAAAGCTTTCAGCATACTTTTCATCTTAACAAATCGTGATTGCGGCATGTAGTCACCAGGCAAGCCTATGTAGCCAGACCCGTTAGCATACACCCCATCAACTTTAAACTTTGTATTATGATTAGAAAACTGCTGACTCATATTTTTTTCATTTCGAGCCTGCCATTCGTACGCAGGTGAGTTTGTTAGAACATTAATATTTGCCCCATGATAAATTTTTGTTTCACCAGCAATAAACTCAATAATGGCGCCATCACCACTTTTATCTTTTAAATAATAATGCAGTGGAAAAACATGATATTTACCAAATATATATACTGAACTTTCCACTATTTGTATTTTTTGTAAATTTTGAATTGCCTCGTTAACATTTGTACTCGTACCTAGAACGTAATTTATAAGATCTAGCACCGCTAGTGCTTTTTTTTCGTTTAATTTATTATAACGCGGATAATCTGTTTGTCCTGGCAAATATAATGCCCCCATGTATAAACCTTGTGAGTTGATACCGTCTGACACTTGACCTGACAGAGTTAATGGCTGTCCGATGAAATTATACTTTGTATTCCAAGAAACTGTATTTTTTTTGGAGATATTATCAAGGTTAACGTGGGATACATTTTTATCCCCTACCACACCTTTAGATACAGCAGTAGAAAGCCCTAATTCAAAATCGATAGTCCTAGCACCCAATACATTAGTCACATCGCCTTTCTTATTTACCGTATCAATAGAAAACACAGAGCAAGCAAATAAAATGTTATTCAACAATAAGAAAGAGCAACAAAGAAGCATTATATTTCTTTTTATCATAAACACACAGGATAAATTATTTTGACTATATTTTAGCATTTAATTAACTATATACCAATTCAAATAAAACCGAATTAATCAGCTGTGTTTTATCACAGAATTCTCAACGTTACTGAAAATTTAATTTACTCTTATGAATCTCCCCTTAAGGCGTCTAATTATAAACCTGCTACCATTAAATAATAAATATAATTGGTCAGCAGAATGAAAGAAAATTATAAATATACCTTAGACTTTAAAGTCAGGGATTACGAATGTGACATGCAAGCAGTTGTTAATAATTCTGTATATCAAAACTACCTAGAACATACACGCCATGAATTTCTTCTTGCTTCTGGAATTGATTTTGCCGCTTTAGCAAAAGATAAAATCAATTTAATTGTTGTCCGTATTGAGATAGATTATAAGTACCCATTAACCAGTGGTGATACTTTTTGGGTTGGACTTAATATAGAACGTTTATCAAAAGTTCGCTTCCAACTTATCCAAGATATTTACAGAACTTCCGATGAGAAGTTAATTGTACAAGCGAAGGTGGTTACAACAGCATTAAACCCACGTAGACGACCATTTGTGCCCGATTTTATCGAAAATTTATTTTAACTATATCCTAATATTGAATTAGCCATACCAAATAGGTATGAAACAAATAATCAATAAATCTTTAAAATTACTGATTAATATATTGATGTAACTGATCAATATGAAACTTCTGTTCTTTAATCACACCACTAACCAAATCACCGATAGAAATCATACCCAAAAGCTCATCATCGTTACTCACTGGTAGATGACGAATCCTTTTTTCAGTCATTAACTCCAAACACTCAGTAACACTCTGTTCAGGAGAGGCATAGAATGGATTACAAGTCATAATCTCTTTGACTAAAGTTGCTTTTGATGACTTGCCTTTTAAAATAATTTTTCTAGCATAATCACGTTCAGAGATAATACCCTCTACTTTACCAGAGCGCATAACTAACAAAGCACCAACTTTTTTATTATCCATTTCCTCGATAACTTGATAAACAGTGCTATCTGGATCAACAGCATAAACATTACCACCCTTCTCTTTTAGCAAGTCAGCAACAGTAATTTTCATAATAATCCCTCTAAATTAATATACTTATTAAGAAGATAGCATCTACGTAACCATCTAGCTATAAATTAATTATATCTTTAAAAAAGTTGGATTGCTAAATTTAAATATGAAAGTTAGTTTCTATTATCTTTCTAAATAACTTTCATGACCATTTAGGTGGATTATTAATAAAATAATCTGCCATGAAATCCCAAAAATACTTTGGAAGAGTATTGTGTAACGTGCTAGCTCTAGCTGCTAAATTTATATTAGAAATAAGCGGAAAACCTTGAACATCTAATAATACATAACCGTTATCATGCGGCTCTATAAGTGGTTCAAATAATACTGTAATGCCTAAACCTGATCTGACGGCAGACTTCAACGCATTTGCATTACTGATCACCATTAGATTACGATTCAGCGGGTTTATTTTATCTAGAATGATTTGCCTTGTTCTATTTTGGGATCCACCAACTAAAAATACTTCATCTTTCAAGTCTCGTGGATTAATATTTTTTACCCCTGCAAACTTATTATTTATTGGTGCCGCAATATAACTTTTGTAATTAAACATTAGTTTTTTTACGAGATTAATGTTTGGCTTAATGTTGCCAAGGGTCGCAAAATCTAATTCATTATTTTGCATTTTCCTTAGTTGTTCATCACGCCCATGTACTTCTAACTTTACATTCACCTGTGGATATTTTTTTTTAAAATCATTCACAGCACAAAAAAATTCATATTGCCCAGTCGGGTCAATACCAAGACTAAATTCACCTGAAACAACGTTATTAATTTCATCTGATAGTTGTAATATATCATTTATCTGATCATGTATGGGCTGAATTTTTTGTAATAATTTTTCTCCAACATCTGTAATATAAACTTGCTTCCCTATTGTCTGAACAATATTTAAATTTAAGGTTTCAGCTAATTGCTTAACTTGTATACTAACCCCAGGTTGAGTCATAAATAACGCTTCAGCCGTTTTAGAATAGCTTTTGAGATATGCTAATTTCCTAAATATTTGCAATTGTCTCAACGTTATGCTCATACAACTCAATTATTAATATTTATTATAGATACTATAAATAAGTATAATTATTATTTATATACATTCAAATATAAACTATACTTATTTATCCAATGGCGCCTTAATGAATAATAAAATTATAATATATTTATCCATAATCTTTATTAGCTTTAATTCTTTAAT
>JBLIDR010000138.1:0-5853 GCA_047632655.1 Francisellaceae bacterium
GGAAGCTTTAACGGTGATATCTCCGCACTTGATATTGTATAGAATCCCCTGACAATATTATTACCTTCCTCAATAACAACATATGTCTTGCTGATACCGTTACTTTGATTCTGTCTAGCATTACGCCTTAAAAATTCATTTAGATCTTGTACATTACAATCAAAGCCTATCCTATCGTGCTTCTTTTCAAGCAACTCAATTTTATAGGTCATCTTTTCTTGCGTAAATTTATCAAAGCTTGATTTGGCTCTGGAGGGTTATCCAATATTTCTAAAAACTTGTTAAAGTCATTATCGGAAAGTTTAATGTGTTTTTCATCGTTAATTATTTTTTTGGCTTTTGGTAGGGAATTTTGAATTAAAAACGATGATAGACTAACCCCAACTATACCAGCTGCTTTTTCAAGAGTGGACTTTACTGTGTCTTCTGTTTTAATTTCGATTCTTCCAGTTTGCATATCCACCTCTATATATTAGTTCTAAAAATATTATATCATATCCGTACGAAATACGGAATAGATGTATTGCTTATACAAAATATCAAGAAAGGTTCAGTTTAAATCTATAAATATATCTGCCACCAAGTAAAATCAGCCATAGTATTGCCTTTAGGAAGTTACATGGCATTTATTTTTGGCAGAAAATGCCATTATCTCTATTTCCTTTATTGATTATGCTTGAAGTAGCAATATAGCCGTAGCCATTGGCAAACATAACTTAGATTCATTGAGAATAAAAAATCCAAATTTCTTATATAAGTTTTGTGCTTCATCATTCTTTGCTTCAACCACAATTGCAGCAGAGCCTATGGATAATGATGTAGATACAGACTTTTTAATAGCATCGATCATGAGAACCCTACCAAAACCGCCACCGTTATATTTTAAATCTATAGCCAATCTACCGATAAGTGTCGCTGGTACTAATGGATACTTAGGCAATTTTTTAATAAATTGATCAGGAAGTTCAGTTAATCTAAGATTTGTAGACGACAGGGTATAAAATCCCACAATACTTTTTTGATCTATATCCTTTAGAATATAAACAGCAGCAACCTTTCTTTTTACGTCTTGTTTTGCTTGATAAAAAAGATAACGATTGAGTATCTCGATACCACAATCAAATCTATACCCAGACAGCCTTTGAGTGGATAATAATTCAAACTTAAAACTCATTTACTACCCATTACAGAATTATAATGCTCAAGCGCATTCTTTAATTCATTATTTGGTTGTTTTGGATTTAATAATCCATCAACTAATTTTTTTTGATTCGCTACAGATATTTCAATAATGTGGTTTTCACTAACAACTTTTTTTGTAAGTGTAGACATAGCCTTCATCGCAAACTCAGTTAATGTCACACCCATCATTTTTGCTGCACATTCAAAGTCTTCTTTTTTATTGGGTGGTAAATTAAAATTTAACCTTGTTGTTTTAATCATATTTTTATCCTAATTTGCGTAAGCAGTAAATTAACTATACATATATTATACATATATATCAAGATTTATATTGACATTTAGCAAAGACTATGCTCAAATAATCACAATGGCAGATAGTCTCGTTAATTTGCCTGAAATTGATTTGAAAATGACACAAAAAGGTGACGGATATGACAAGCACGGACACTAAAAAAAGGGTTTATTATTCTAGAGAGGATTTGATCAGAATGCGTGTCGCCGATGAAGAAATTGGGGCTAGATCGATTCCGTTTTGGTGTTTTTTACTCGGGGCAATAGGGTCGGCAGCAATAGTTACTATTGCATTATATGCGCCAGCTAGTGGAAACATGTTAAATGGTCTGAAACTCGCCATGTTATCATTCGGAGTCCTAGCAACAATTGGATCAAGTGCATTGACCGCTGTATATGGAATTATATATTTAGCATTCCTTACGACCGAAAAATACAGAGTCTCTCGTAAACCAGCGTCAATGTACAAGAAAGCGGTGGAAGGATTATCTAAGGATCAACTTTTAGAGATTCACTATGAAGCAAGACGAAGGATTAAAATACCAATTGGTGTTCATATGGCTAATAATATAAAAATACCCAATATACCAAACACCACAGGATCAGAAGTTAATCCAGCGTTTAATGCCAACACCATGTTTGACCAAAGCTCGCATAAAACTATATTTGATTGATTCAAATATTAGTTTGTATAACGTAAATCATCATAAGCAATAACTCGATCCTGTCCGCCAACACTGTCACCTAAATTTGGTTTATTTTTTTCATCCTCTTTTTTTATCCTATCATGATGCCCTTGTGACTGTTTTCCAAATTTATGTGCAGCACCAGTTGATACACCTCCTCCGCCACCCGATGAACCAGATAAATGTCCGCCACTAGCAAAGTCAGCTGGTGAACCAAAGGCTGCTACATCACCAAATCCAGAACCAAGCCATTGTAAAACCTTGTCAGGCAAGACAAAGCTTACGTTGTAGCATAACAAGGTAAATTTAATAATTCCTGCTGTATAGACCAAAATCAAAAACCAAGAGGTCATGAAACTGCCACTATTCATGTACGTGCTACCCCAAAAAAATAGAGTATTCCAAATAGTGAGAGCAATAGGAGCGAGAGAGTAGGCGACTATAAGTCCAACGACAAATAGAAACGGTCTCAAGAATAATGCAGTTAACATCATTACTGTACGAATAACTCGACTAGAGATAAAAGCATCATCTTGTACTAACCACATCGCCATGCCTGGACAAATTGCAATGAAAGCTTCAGCGAGCATGATCATGTATGATAGTAGTAACATTCCCCATATTAATAGCGGAATGAACGGAACAATAACCAATAGAGTGTATGCTGGTGCTGCCAACATTGCTGCCCATGAGTCTAAATGTGAACTGATCCAAGTTAATAAAGCAGATCCACCACTTAAGGCAACACCAAATCCAAGTTTGCCAACAAACGAATCACTAGCTCCATCAAGAAAACCAGCAATCACAGATGTTCCCAACGATACCGTCCAAATAAATGAACTATAATAGGTCAAACTCACACCTAACTCTGATGACACGTCAAATATTGATTTTTGGTTTTTAAAGTCTGTAATATCTTTGAAACTATTATCTTCTAGTGCCTTGTTATATAAACCAGATCCAGTCGAATCAACTAATAATGATTTCATCGTTCTACCTAACATTGAATCAACAGCACCAAATGAGCAACCAGTTTTGCTACACACTTGATCAAACTGTGCCTGTGGATCAGTACCAGATGTTTCTGGATTAGCAGCGACATTAGCGCCGTTAATCTTAGTTATTTCATCTAGATTTGATGAAACATAATCGTAAGAACCTCTCGCTACGCAATACTTATTATCCCACCACGAAAGTGCGCTTTTTTCATTACACATTGGTAGTATCTTTGGTGAAACAGAATCAGCAAAATTAACGGTATTTTGCATAAATGAATATTGTGTATCACTCAGCATCTTCCACCAGATAACACCAAGACCCCAACCAGCATCATCAATGAACTTGGTCAAAGCACTATTATTTAATACATTGACGGTTATAGTCTCAGGAATAGCTTTAACTTTAGATATATAACTCTGAACAGCATTATTGTAAGTGCTTGTAGCTGCTTTCGCTGCCTGTCTTGACTCTTGATCAGCATTAGTCTTAATCTTGATTTGATTAGCACTCAAAGTATAAATAACCTGCGCTGCTGGGGCTAAATTATTTGCTAGTTCAATAACAGCTTTCTTTAATTCATGCGTTTGTTTTTGACTGACTTTATCAAAGACTGAGTTACCTTCTTTCTCTGTTGGAAAAGTAATTGATCCGCATACGTCTGATGTTGAAACATTATTATAATCAGTAATAGTGTTGATCTCTGGGGCAAAAATTATACTACTCATCATATCTATATTACTTGATGCAATATTAATCTCTTTATAACTATTTAATTCTCTACCATAACTATTTTTAGTGATCACAATTGTTGAGTCTGAATAGACAGGTTTGATTTTACCGTCTTTGAATATATCTTTTAATTCGGTAGTTCTTTGCTCACTGTTTGCTTGTACTGCAATTGCACATGTTTCTGCTCTAATTAATTGACTAGCCAACTGTGTTGCATTAACACTGCTGGTCATTAACTCTGGCGGTGTTAGCATTTTTCTGATTGTATTTCGATACATTAAATTAGCAAAGGCATCACCCATTAGGGCAACTTTGATTACGCCTACTCTTTGGGCAACGGTAGTTCCACCGCCACCAAATGGAGTGATCAGTACCATTACCATTAATATCTTAGCAAACAATACAGCATTATTAGCCATATGTTCCTTGGGCTTCTCAGCAATTTTATACACGTTTAAGACTGCTGAACCAATTAAGAGTACTGCTACAGCCATTCCAGCTATAGCAGACCAAAAACCTAATGTGGTGAAGACTGTGTACATTGTGCCAGCATTATCTTCACCACCACCGTAATCACCAATAAAGTCACCAAAGAATAGACGAATTAAGCGATAAATATAACCATGGTTCTGCTGTAGGTCAGCGACACTTACCTCTGGGTTAGACAATGCCAAATTAGCTGTCACCGCCATTATGAAGATAATTAAACACAGGCTTTTAAATTTAGCTTGCATTCACAGCCCCTTGAGTTTAATTAATTGCAATAAATAAGCAAATGTTTTAATACGCTGGCGATATTTGGCTTCATAGCGTTGTTGCAACATGAAAAGCGTCAAAGCAAAAAATGGGATTAGGAAATAATAACGAACCGTAAAAATGCCAATAATACTTAAAATTGTTAGTAATGTACCAATGCCAAAAAATAGAATCGCAAAGATGGTACTTTGTTTAACTGATCTCTCAACATCCTCATGACTCCAAGATGCTAGAAACTCTTGATCTTTATGATAGTCAGGTTTTTTAAATAGCTCTCTTGGGTTTAAGTTTTCTCTAACATCGTTGCCTAATGATCTAGATATTTGTCCTGTTGAGCCTAGCATCCTTTTCATTTGTCCAGCTATAGAAAAAACGTGGAAGCCAAACAAACCAAAGGTTACTGATTTAGTGCTTATTCGCTTACGTTCTTTTTGCATAGCAATGGCATAATTGCACTCACCTGTATTGCGATCTAGGTAGCCATGCATAATTATCTTGGGTTTAACCTGTAAAATTATTGGATAGACCGCATGGATAGTTTGCGGTAAATTTAATATTTTCGGATCACTTCCAGCAAAGGTTATTTTTACTTGAAATTTATCTTTTGGCTCTGGTAGTTCGTTAACTACTAGCGGTTTAATCTTAATCCCAGAAACGGTTTTGATGCTTTTACTTTTAATGAAAATATTCCACTGAAGGCTTTGAGCATTAGGCGATTTGGCTTTTTTCTTTGCTTTTGATTTAGATTTTTCCTGAGCCATGATTGAATCCATTATTTTGGGTTGCTGGTGCTGTTTTCTTCCACTTCTGTTTTAGGGACAACAACAAACTTTGGTTGCTGGTTGTAGTCAGCTCGTTCTTGATTGAGTTGGTACAATCCATCTTTGTAGGATTGATAAGAAACATTGTTGCTTGGCTCTACAATGATAAGTTTTGCTTTTTGGTCAATGTTGAATGCTATGCCGTAGGTTTTTGATAGATAGGTCATAATGGCTAGTGGATTGTTCAATACTTCTCCTGAAATGGAAACATTGATTTTATCCATTTGGCGGTATTTCACTTTGTAGCCTGAATAAATACTTTTTAAGTAGGCTACTAAAGGGAGGTTATTAACTTTAGCTGTTTGATTACCATTACGATATGGGTTAACCGTATAGGTTGTCGTATTACTTGGCATATCGCCAATGCTCAGACTAGCTATGATTACTTG
>JBLIDR010000139.1:0-5833 GCA_047632655.1 Francisellaceae bacterium
GCTCATAATACCTCTCAACTTCAAAGGCTAGGTATATTTTAGTAATTATTATATAAAACAACAGGTTAATTATTCGATAATATTTTTTGTCCTGTACAAACAAGATTATGAAGCGCTCACTCCAAAATATGCTGCACCATTTGTAGATAAAATTAAGAAATAACCCAATAGCATATTTATTTATGCCCGCATAGATGGGTTCATGGAACGCTTACATTCATACGAATGAATGGAAAGATAAATGGCGCACTGTAATGCTAAATAGTCTAATTTAAAAGTAGATTAGTGACGTATTATGCAATCTCTCCATAGGCATGAGATGATGATTAATTTTTTATAAATTAATTTTGTAGCCAATAATTTATCTCAATAATATCGTCTAATGATAATATTCCAGCATCTAATTTTAGTTGAAGTATGTTTCCTATATAAATGAATTTTGATTCCGTTAGATTATAAGCATTTTGAAAAGTAATTTGCATTTGTTGAAGAACTTGATTTATTGGTGTTGCTCCTAGACGATGCTTTTCACTAAGCATCTTATAAGCAATATCAGATGCAATCTTTGCTTGCTTTAATGCTTTAATTTTTCCTATAGAATTTATTACATTTAAATAATTCTGCTCAGTCATTAATTTAATATCTCTTTCCATTTGAAGTGTTTCATAAGAAGATTTTTGGTAGTTCTCCGTAGCTTGTTTTACTTTATAATAATCAGTTCCACCGTTAAAGATATTCCACGTAAAGTTTAAATTAATCATGCCAGAGTTAATTCTTTGACCTTTTAATTGCGACCATCCTCTTGAATATTTTGATGGCATAAGCTGATTAGAAGCATATGACATACAGGTTGAGGAAGAATCTAATTTATTTAATTTAGTAGATGGTATTTTTTGATTAAAAAAACCTTGCCCAAACCCTGGCTCATATGTTGGGCTAAGCAATTGAAAGTAGGATGCAGATAAATTTATTTTGGGATAAAAATTTCCTTTGCAGACATCCACTCTAGATCTATAAGTTTTTAGTTTATACCTAAATGAAGCTAACTTTTTATTATTTCTTAAAGCCATATTAACCCATTTATCTATGTGTTTTGGGATAGGTCCAAAAATTGGGATGTTTCCTTTAGTTGGCATTAAATCCATATCTTGAATTCCTGTTAATGCAGTTAAGTTATATTTAGAGGTTTCATATGAATTTATAGCTTTAATTAATTCTGCTTTTGAGCTATATAATACTGATTGGATTTGTTGTAATTCACTAATGTTTTTTTGTCCTAGCCTTTGTTGTTCTTTAGCTTGGGTCAGGGCTGCTTCTGTGGCGTTAATTTGCTCTTCTGAGACCTTGATATTTGCCTCAGATAAAATCACGGTTAAATATGACTTCGCAACCATCATCATAAATAATTGCTTTTGATAAGTTAACATCTGATAAGCGGAGTTTACTTGATTCTTAATTACATCATTGAAATGATATGCACTATAATCAAATATGGTTTGAGAAAGTGTTATGCCTAAGGAATATTGATTAGTTAACCCTTTATAATTTGACTCTTCATAAGTTCCCTTGGTTCCTAACTCACCGATGAATGATAAATTTGGTAAAAATAAAGCACGAGCCTGCGGTATTTTAGTCCGTTCAGATTGATAAAAACTATTAGCAGATTTAAGGATTGGGGAGTCTTGCGATGCAATTCTATACATCTCTAGTAAGTTAACTTTTTTTGCAAATAAAAATGAACAAAACATAATATAAATAATGAATGTTATGAAAAATAGCTTAAGTAAATCTTTAATCTTAAGATACATGATGATATCCAGTAAAATTTATATTTAATTATCAAATTACATTGTAGGCTTACTTACATGAAAACTCTAAAAGTTGACTTACATTACAATATTTTTCAAGATTATGATTTAATGATTTATTTATATTAATTTGATAGACATTGCATCTACCTACTCTCGTGATAAAAATATAATTTTCAATAACAAGCTCACCTATAAGCATAATAATTGTTCGCTCTGTAATGCCAATCTTTAAAGCCATTTCTCTTATAGTAATATTTTTTTTCTTATGTATTAATAGTAGAATATGAGCGTATCTTGTTAAAAAATTTATTTTTGATTCTTCAGGCATGATTCTATTATATAATTTAAATGTATGAATATATTACACGAAATGTATTGCCTGTAAATGAATACGTGATATATAATTCGTATATAATGAATTTTATGAGATAAATTTTGACATCAAGTCTATATCAAAATGTTAAAAAAATATTACACATTGATAGAGGGACATTTTTTGTTTTAATGATTTATAGCTTAACTATTAGTTTATTAACATTAGCCGTTCCAATAGCAGCTCAAACTCTTGTTAATTTAGTTTCATTTGGGACTTTAGTGAGGCCTATATTTATTTTAACTTTTTTATTATTTATTTTATTGACAATTGCAGCTGTTATACAAATAACAAGGTCGATTGTTGTTGAAAATTTACAACAAAGTATCTTTGCCAATATAACTTTAAAATTTGCTATGCAATTAAATAATATTAAATTGACAAGTTATAAAGATTATCGCGGCCCAGAATTAGTTAATCGTTTTTTTGAAGTTGTTACGGTACAGAAAACAACTGGAATTATTTTCTTAACGATTATAGATCTTTTGCTTCAGGCAATTTTTAGCATGATTGTATTGGCTTTTTATCACCCGATTTTATTAGCTTTTGATATTGCTCTGATCATAACGATGTTTCTAGTTGTTATTTTGCCATATAGAGGTGCATTGAGATCTGCAATTATCGAATCAGATGAAAAACATGAAGTCGCAGCTTGGTTGGATGAAGTAGCACAAAATCCATTAACATTCAGAATGAATAAGAATGACGAATATGCTATTAATAAAACTGACAGTAAATTACTAGGCTATATAACAAATAGGCAATTACATTTTAGAAACCTATTAAAACATAGAATTGGTGTGTTATTTACTTATGTCGCAGGTAATACAGTTCTTTTAGGCTTAGGGGGGTATTTAGTTATAAATGGTCAGCTATCTTTGGGTCAACTCATTGCAGCAGAGTTATTAGTTAATATTATTTTATCTGGATTTATTAAGCTAGGTAGCTATTTTAGAGATTACTATGATTTACTGGCTGGGGTTATAAAATTATCTAAAGTATTTAATCTTCCTACAGATCTTAAAAAAGATTATCATCCAATTGATTTTAAATTATTAGACGACTTAAAAAGCTTCCATAGCTTATCAGTCGAAAACTTCTCAGAATATAATCAAAATGAAAAAAATAATGAAATTTCATTTTCTATTACAAAAAACCAGCGAGTATTAATAACAGATAGAAGTATAGGAAGAATTAAACATTTAATGGATCAGTTATTTAGTTTTAATTTACAGAAATATAATGGAAAGATATATATCAATGGGTCAGACCTTACCATGTATGATGCAAATAAAATCCGTAAATATTTTTCAATTGTCAGAGGGCTTGAAATATTCACAGGTACAATAATGGACAATATGTGTTTAGATAGAGATAATATTGATGCAAATGACTTTAAAAAACTGATTGACCTGTTTAACTTAACTAGTTTTATACATAATTTACCTGATGGTTATAATACTGAAATTTCTGGCCAATCATTTATCTTTAATCTGGCATTTTTGCAAAAAATTTCAATAATAAGGGCCATATTATTAAGGCCAAATTTTTTGATATTAGAAAATAGTTTAGATATAATTCCTGAAAATGAAATTGGCAATATTATATCAGCTATTGATATATATACACCAACAGCAATAATATCAACTCAGCGAAATATATTTCACAGCCATTTCAATCATATAATAGAGTTATAGGTCATGTACGATATCTCTAAATCCAACTCCATTCAACAAGTAAATAAAAATCCAACTTTTAGAAAAGTAGCCTGGATCTATCTTTTTAGTTTTATTGCAGCGATAGGTGCCTTAATTTTTGTACCTTGGCAGCAAACTATTTACGGTGCTGGAAGAGTTGTTGCACTCTCACCGACAGAAAGACAACAAAATATTTATGCCCCAATCGATGGAAAATTAAAAAAATGGTATGTTCAAGAAGGAACTAGAGTCAAAAAAGGTCAGTTATTAGTTGATATAGCCAATATAGACCCAGGTTTCATGATGAGATTAAAAATGGAAGAAGATGCCATAAAATTAAAAGTAAAGGCTGCTAATATAGGGGTAAATACTTCTGAAAAAAATGTTGATCGTAATAAGAAATTATTAGAAAAAGGGTTGAGCGCCTCAAGAGTATATGAAGAATCTCAATTGGAATACTTAAAGTACCTACAAGAGTTAGCCATTGCAAAAGCAGAACTTGCAAAAATTCAAGTGACAATCAATCAGCAAAAAAGCCGTCAAGTTTTAGCACCACGCTCAGGCACGATTATTAGTCGAACTGCGGGAGACGATTCAGTATTCGTTAAACCTGGTGATATTTTAGCGGTTTTAGTGCCTGACACTACCTCAAGAGCTGTAGAGTTATGGGTAAATGGTAATGACGCGCCTTTAATACACGTAGGGGATGAGGCGCGTTTACAATTTGAAGGCTGGCCGGCTATACAATTTAGCGGTTGGCCCGCAGTAGCAATTGGAACTTTTAAAGGTAAAGTTGTTTTTGTCTCACCACAAGGCAACCAGATTGGGTTATTCAAACTACTTATTGTTCCAGATGGTAAAGATGGTTGGCCAGAACCCAAATATCTCAGACAAGGCGTATTAGCAAAAGGCTGGATAATGCTTAAAGAAGTTAAATTAGGTTATGAGTTATGGCGTAGATACAATGGTTTTCCTCCAAATTTAAATAGTGCTGAATTAGAACTAAAATCTAAACAAAATATTTTTTAATTTACACAGAGGTGTTATTCTATGTTTTCAAACCGTAAAGCAATATTTGCTACAAAGCATTCTAAGGAAAAGGTTGTTTCACCAATTTTTGCAAAAGAATTAAATATTAAGATTGAAGTTTCTAAAGAATATGATACAGATTTGTTTGGTACTTTTTCTGGGGAAATTGACCGTAAAGATACAGCATTAATAACCTGTATTTTAAAAGCAAAAGATGCCGCAAAAACATTGGGATATGATCTAGCAATTGCTAGTGAAGGTAGTTTTGGGCCTCACCCTAGCTTTTATTTTGTGCCTGGTAATATTGAGTTCATGTGTTTAGTTGATTTAAAAAATAAGATTGAAATTGTTGAATCAATATTATCTGATAAGACAAATTATAAACATTTTGATTTTTCTAAGGACTATTCTTACTCTAATTTTCTAGAAGACATTTATTTTCCTTCTCACTCTTTAATTCTTAGGGATTTAACAACAGGTAGCATTATTGAAAAAGCGATAGATGACTTTGAACAGTTAAATGATTTAATTAGTGATAGTTTTAAATTGTCAACCAGGCTTAGACTTGAAACAGATATGAGGGCTATGTGCAACCCTATGAGAATGCAAGTAATTTCTGAAGTTGCACACAAACTTGTCCAAAGAATCAAAAGACATTGCTCTGAATGTAATACTCCTGGGTTTGGTTTAGTTCGGACCGAGGGAGAATTATTATGTGAGTTCTGTCAAATGCCGACCAAGAGCTATAAACATATTACACATAATTGTATTAAATGTGATTATAAAGAAATATTACCTAGAGAGGATGGTCTAACTGTCGTTTCAATGCAGCATTGCCAATTTTGTAATCCTTAAATTAGGTTTTTTCTATTATTTGCAAGCTTAACCACCCGCCCGCAATGAGTTGGCATACTTTTTCGTTT
>JBLIDR010000140.1:0-5812 GCA_047632655.1 Francisellaceae bacterium
GTGAGCTATCTCTGGATATATCTCCTAAATAATCCCACTTAGCATCTTGAGCACTCATAAAAGGGGCTGAAGATTCAGCATATGCAATGATAGCCCCTAGATGCCTTCCTTCATCTAATATACTAGGCATATAATTTACTGCGTACCAAAATGCTTGTACAAAAACCAAAAGACAAATTACTGTAAAAAATTTGTTTTTATATATATTCCGTTTTAAATCAGATATGTTTATCATAAATCGCTATATTACATTCTATACCATTTTGCTTTAGGTGTTTTAAGTTTGTATGCATTTATTAAGTATCTAGTCTTCGAGATAATATAGATTGCAAGGCCCTAATTTGATACCTATAATGTACCCGACCTTTTGGTTCGGGCAGGATAGGTGATGGTCTAATAAAAACCTGGAGTTATGGAACGGAGTACATAAGAGTTACAGAAAAACGCCAAGGCATCAAAATTGGCTGTCCCGAAGAAATCGCATTCAAACAAGGTTTCATTGATGTCAGCCAATTATCAAAAATAGCCGAACCATTAATAAAATCTGCCTACTGAGAATATTTAATTTTCTTAGTTAAACGCCAGGTTAATCTGTGGCTAGATCTGTAAAGTATTTTTTGTTTTTCTCGAAAATATTTTGTACACAAGCAGCCACAAAAATCCTATCACGACAAAGAGGATGGCCCTGTCTACTAACGCTATAGCCAAAGCTTTATTGATATCTAAACCTATTACCGTTGACGTAAAAATATATACGCCTTCCTTAACTCCCAGATTTGCGGGTGTAATATTTATAAACAAACTAAGTGACGCCAACACAGTCAGTAAAGAAATTGATGGTAGGCTTAAGTTAATATCTAGCATTTTAATTATTAAATATGTTACTAAAAACGACATTAAAAAATTAAGCAAAGTTACAGCAATAAGGCGCACAACAAGTATGGGTTCTTTAAAAATACTCCGTAGCCCAGCTTTTACAATTTTAAATTTTGCGGATAGTTTTTTAATTTTACAATACCCAATAAAACCATTCGCTAATTCAGCCATTGCAAGAAATATAACAATAAATCCTACTAAAAGTAGTGCCAAAAAAAAGATAAGTATAATGTAAAAATATGTTCCTTTTTCAACATCTAGCCAAAGAAGAGATAATATGCCGATTAACGAGCTCACTATGAACACAAGTACGTAGTTACCAGCGAGAACAGACAAATAATCTGTATACGCTAACGAGAATTTTTTCTTTAGATACACCGCCCTGAGACCCATCCCACCACCGCTTGAAGTAAAAAAATTTCCAGCTGTTGATATAACTGACACTTTAATGCTCTCGACTAAGTTAATCTTTATATTAAAAGGTAAGATTAATAGCTTTAGGGCATAACCATTTATTATTATTGTCATTGAATATACTAAAGATGTTGCAAATATAAGTAAGGGATTAAAACTAAGAAGATTAAGAAAATCATCATAATTAATTATGAAATAAATCGTGAAAACTGATAGGATTAGTATTGTTAGTAATATTTTTTTAATATTTTTCATGATAGGACTAGGCTAGATTGTAGCTTAAATAAAACTTATGAACAACAAAGCAAGCAACACAAGTATTCTACTTACGATAATTTTGCCGTTTCTAGATGCCGAATATGATATCCATGGTGTTTTTAAATCAATTAAAGACCAAGTTAAAATTGACAAATCAAGAATAGAAATACTCTTAGTTAATGATGGGTCAACTGATAATACTGTTCCACTTTCAGAAAAATACAGTACTAAAATGCTTTATGATTACAATTCCTTTAAAGTATTTTCACATGGGAAAAGAGCCGGGCTATCAAAAACCCGGATTGACGGCGCTAAAATTGCCCGTGGCAAAAACATCACTTTCATAGACAAAAGAACTCGCCCTGACCCATACTACATTCATAATTTATTAAATAAAGAGCATCATGTTGTAATTGGCAGTCCCTATATTAATAAAAATGCCGGCATATGGCCCAGAGTATTATCTTTAGCAAGAGAAAAACTTTACTACCCATATTTCAATCATGATTTTGATGACATAATTTTAAACCAATATGAATATCGCAAATTTAAAAATAAAGGTGGAGGTGGTGCAATGCTTGTCCCTAGAAAATCCTTTATTCAAATAGCACAAAGCCTTGGAACAAGTCAGCATTCAAATGATGATTCAAAACTAATTGAGAAACTAGCTGAGATTGATCCTATATTAAAAACCAGCAGTGCAAGGATTGAATATTTGAATCGAACGGGTTATTGGGAAAATATTATGCATTTATATAACAGGGGGCCTAAATTCGTTGACTATTACCTAAGTAGGGACTCTCGTTTTTTTCCACATTTAATTAGTTTGATAGTTCTTGTACCTATAGTTATTTTTCTTTTGTTCATTCCAAATATAATTTGGTGGCTGATTATAGTAATGGTTGGTAGCGTTGGTGTTTATTCTGTATATATTTCAAATACACTTTCTGATTTTATGGCTTGCATAGTTATAGTCCCAATTACTTTATTTGTATTTTCTTTGGGAATTTTTAGAGGACTATTCTTAAAATTAATTAATAAATACTAATAAATTTTGCTGATTAATAGAGATAATCGATTTGCAATATTTTGGTTAGAAAATTTTGATTTATATAGATTTTGCCCGCGTTTACCGATCTTTGCTAGTTTATCTTTATTTTCGTATGCCCATATTATTTGAGTTGCAATATTTTTTGAACTACCTTGCTTTACCAGTAAGCAATTGGTTTTATCCAAAAATCCAACGTTTTCGTCTATATACCCTATAAGGATTGGTTTTGCTGCAGCTAAAAATTGAAATGTTTTTCCCGTTATCACTCTATTTGATTGCGGAGTATCACCAAATGGACCGCCAAGACATATATCAGCTTCTTCTATAAGATTCGGGAGTTTATCGTACTCCACCCATCTTCTGTAATAAATGTTGCTTAAATTATTCTCCTCTACGTAATCACGGATGTTTTGTTCGTCGTCGTTGCTACCCCCGACTAAGGTAAATTTAATATGATTATTGTCATTCAATAATTTTGCTGCTTCAAGAATATATTTGATTCCATGCAGAGGTAGAAATGAACCATAAAACAAAACATTAATATTAATTTTTTTTCTTTGTGCAACTTGAGTTTTGTAAAAAGTTTGTTCGTCCGTCCCAACATAGACATGCGCAAATAAATTCTCGTTTAATTTATAGTATTCAGATGAGAGCCTAGCATGGAGTTTTGTGTCAGTTAATATTAATTGACACTTAGCCATACCGTATTTCATGTATTTCTTTATGAGACTTTTCAAGAAGCTGTGGTTTTCTTGTTTAGTGTGTTCATCTAGCCAAGCATTTATGTTTATGAACTCGTCAAAAATTAATGGTTTGCCTGCTGTTATTGCACGAACCAACCACAAAATCTCATGCCCCCTAAAACCCAGTAGGTATATATCTGGTCTATGCTTAAGGCGTATAAATATTAACCTTAGTATTGTATCCGCATATCTAAATATGCCTGTAGTTTCATTAATTGCAGTGACTACTGTAAACTTATGATTTTTCCGCAAAGTTCGTAATAACACCCGCGTCCTTATATACTTTGGGTCTTTATATGACAGAACGTAGCAAATTTTTTTCACTTTGTTTTGTTGTGAAGCCCGTATTGCTGCCGTTTTTGTATCTCCAAAATTTTTTCTTGATTATTAAGCATTCTGTCTAACATATCTGCTGCGAGGCCGAGAGCCCAAATAAACAAGCTCATGGTGAGTAAATATAATCCGGTTAGACCTACCGCTTTATACGGACTGAATAAGCCCGTACCGGCATAATGAACGGAGGAGAAGCTAAGTAACACAACTGCTGGTATAAAAAACAAAAGACCTAGACTGCCAAAAAACCTTAATGGGGCGTAATCCCTATAAGCTCTAAGTATGTTGAGCGCACTTCCAAAAACAAACTGCCCAAAACTTTTTACTACACGTGATTTACGACCAGGGAAGTATTTGATTGATACAGGTATGGCTTTTATGCGCATTTTCTTCATAGCCATAACCTGAAAAGATTCTTGTGTATATGTGTAGGTACTATTAATGTTTAGCGAGATAATAGCTTTTTTGTTATAGGCCCTGAAGCCACAAGTAACGTCCCTAAAATATTCACCACTAAGCTTGCCTACTACCCACGCACCGAGCTTGTTGCCATAAAACTTGCCTACTGGCATGTTATTTGGCCTACGACTTGTTTTTAATATAGGATCCGTAAATCTATCTGCGGCAACAAAATCAGCGTCGTCGTTAACTACTGGGGCGACCAACAGCGGAATTTCTTTTGGGTCGAACTGCATGTCACCATCTATATTTACCAAAACGTCTGCGTTTCTACTCATGGCCAGCTCTAATGCTTCTCTAAATCTAAATGCTAGCTTTTTGTTTGCGCCATCACTAATTACTTTTGCGCCGTGCTTCCTAGCGAGATCTGAAGTCCCGTCAGTTGATCCATCGTCAATAACCCACTTCTCAATTGAGTCAACCCCTTTTATCTTCTTAGGGATGCCGTCAAGGACTTGTCCAATTGTTTTGGCCTCATTCATGCATATTGACACAACTAATAACTTCATTTGGGATGTATTGTATCTGTAATGTGAGTTATAATCTACCCATATGAGTAGAATTGCAATTATTGGACTAGGTTACGTTGGGTTGCCTTTAGCGCTACAAGCAGAAGTTAAGGGCATGAAGGTGATAGGGCTAGACTTGGACTCAGAAAAAATAAGACAGCTTCAAGCAAAAAAAACAGGTTTCGATGACAAATTAGTCTCGAAAAGGCTAAAAAAATCAAAAATTAACTTCGTCTCTGATTTTAGAAAACTAAAAAATGTAGACATAGCTATCATTTGTGTTCCGACACCAGTCAGTGAAGATAAAATTCCTGACCTTTCCATAGTAAAGTCTGCTTCGTTAACGGCCGCTAATCATATGAAGAATGGTAGCTTGCTCATAATAGAGTCCACCATCAACCCAGGCGTCTGTAATGAAGTTTTGATTCCACTAATAGAAAAAGAAACAATTCACAAGATCGACAAAACACTTGGTATAGCGCACTGTCCTGAACGGATTAATCCTGGTGACCTTAAATGGCACGTGGGTAACATAAACAGGGTTGTCGGCGCGGACACAAAAGAATCATTAGACTTGGCTTATGATTTTTACTCTAAAATTATTGATGCAGAAATAAAAAAGATGGGAAGCTTAAAGGAAGCTGAGGCTGTTAAGATTGTTGAGAATACGTTTAGAGATATAAATATTGCATTTGTGAATGAGCTAGCCATGTCTTTTGCTAAGCTTGGCATCAATGTAAATAACGTTATTGATGGAGCGGCAACAAAACCGTTTGCCTTTATGCCCCACTATCCAGGAATTGGGGTGGGTGGGCACTGCATACCAGTAGACCCCTACTATTTAATTGAGCATGCAGCCAGCAACGGATTTGATCATAATTTTTTAAAGATAGCCAGAGCAATAAACGAAAGCATGCCTGTTTATGTGATAGATCAACTCGAAGAAGCTTTGATTGAATGCGGACAAGGAACCCTGAAATCAAAAAACATTGTAGTACTTGGAATATCTTATAAGCCTAATGTTGGGGACCATAGAGAGAGCCCTACTTTTGTTATTATTGATGAGTTAAAAAATAGAGGGGCTGTAGTAGAAGCATACGACCCCTACATCCCTGACAAATCTTCTAATAAGCCTCTCGATCAGCTCCTAAAGGAGTGTGATGTCGTAA
>JBLIDR010000141.1:0-5799 GCA_047632655.1 Francisellaceae bacterium
ATCCCAGCATTATTAATTAAACAGTTTAATTTTCCAGTTTGCTTTACTATTTCGTCAATTGTTGATGACCATTGCTTTTTACTTGTTACATCAAGAATTAAAGAAATGACATCAACGCCTACTTTTTTTGCAGATTGATACAAGAGCTCAGGATCTTTGTCTGTCATAACAACTTGATAACCTGCATCATAAAAAACCTTTGCAATATTGAATCCAATTCCTGAACCTGCACCAGTTATTAATACTGTTTTATTATTAGACATAATTTCACATACTTCTTAATCAAAGTTAATATATAGTTTCTCTAATCCACGTAATAATAAATTAGGTAAACGTTTGAAATCATTTTTGTCTTCATCGAGAGTTATATTATCTAATCTATCTAATAATAAATTAAACGCCACAGCAGATTCTTTTCTTGAAAGCATAGCCCCTATACAGGTATGAATTCCATGTCCGAAAGCCAAATGCTTTTTGGTAAATTTTCGTTGTACGTCAAATTTATCAGGGTTTTCAAAAACCTTTTCATCACGATTAGCGGAGCCATACCTTAGCAATACAGTTGATCCTTGTGGTATTTTTACACCATTAATTTCACTGTCTGCCGTTGAAGTTCGCCACATTGTGTTACTGGGGCTTTCTAGCCTTAGCATTTCTTCTATCATGTTGGGTATTAAGCTACGATCGTCTTTAACTATAGCCATCTGTTCTGGGTTTTGAAGTAATAATAATAAGCCACCCGACATGAGGTTTGTAGTGGTTTCATTCCCAGCTACCAATAATTGTTGTGCTACATTCAATAACTCTGAGGTTTTTAAAGACACACCATCATCTGTTTTAGCATGAGCCAAATCTGATAACATATCATTAGTTGGCGTTATTAATCGTTCATCTAGATAAGATTTCATCTTATGCTGAAATTCTACGACCCTTTTCGCATTAGCAATATCTTCTTCATCAGAACGCATACTTCCAATTAAATCAATAAATGCGTCAGACCATTCTTTAACTAAAAAATGGTCACTTTCTGGTATTCCTAATTGGTCTCCAATAATTTTTACAGGCATAGGAACCGAGAACTGTGATATGAATTCACAGCTCTTTTGTGAAATAAAAGAATCAATCAATTTGTTTGAAATTGATTCCATACTCGATTCCATTCTTTTTACTTTTGCAAAAGTAAATGCAGTATTTACAAGTTTTCTAAATCTTTCATGAGAAGGAGGATCGTTTGTTAGAAGAGTAGCTGATTGAGGCCAACCTCCATCATATATTTTTATACAATCACTATTTTTCAGTGACTTACCTAATAACGGGCTACTTGATTTACTCGAATACAAAAGAGGTTGAGCGTTAATCTCACATATATGTTCGTAAGAAAATACCATATACGTATTATCCATTTGAGGTACTTTATATATTGGAGCATGTTGACGAGCTAATGAATTTGCCTCAAAGGGGTTTTGTACTATTTCTGGTGCTAAAAAATTTATTTCGTCTAGTGGATTCATAGTATTTTATCTATATTTTATTCTTAGAATGATTTAGTAAAACATATACTTAAAAAACAGTCAAGATTGATTGTTTTTTAACATCATGCTATCATCACAATAACGCATTTAATTGGTTTAACTAAATAAATTTATCTATTATATGAAATTCATAATTACCGAGGAAAAACATGCAATTACCAAAAAAAAACAAGCAATTTATCCTAAAGTCTAGGCCCAATGGAATACCTTGTAGAGACAATTACGAATTAACAGAATCTGTCGTAAAACCCCTGGAAGAAGGGTCGTTTTTAATGAAAAATGACTTTATTTCTTTAGATCCTGCTATCAGGGGCTGGATGAGTGAAAGTGAGGAAAGTTATATGCCTCCAATCAAGCTCGGAGATCCAATACGTTCAAGTACGTTGAGTACTGTGATAGCGAGCAAAAATCCAGATTATGATGTGGGTGATTTAGTACTTGGTTTAAATGCGTGGGAAGAATATACCTGCTTAAATACAGTGAGACACATACATTCTTTTGCTACAAAAATGCCAAAGAATCTGGGTATTCCACACGAGTGTCTTATTTCAGTACTCGGTGCTACTGGTATGACAGCTTATTTTGGTTTACTTGAATTAGGACAGCCAAAGAGTGGAGATACACTTGTAATATCAAGTGCAGCTGGTGCTGTAGGCTCTATCGTAGGTCAAATTGGTAAGATCAAAGGTTGTAAAGTTATCGGTATTGCAGGAAGTGATGAAAAATGCAAGGTGTTAAAGGATGAATATGGCTTTGATGAAGCAATTAACTATAAAACATTCTCAAACAGAGATAGCTTATCCAAACGGTTGAATGAGGTTTGCCCTAACGGTATCGATATATACTTTGAAAATGTGGGTGGATATATTTTAGAATCAGTACTCGATAATATTGCTGAAAAAGCTAGTATTGTTATTTGTGGCATGATTGCTCAGTATAACAGTTCTCAAGAACTGCCAGGCCCTTCTAATTTGTGGCAATTAGTTGTCAAATCAGCAACTATGAAGGGATTTTTAATTCGTGATTATGTAGATCAAATGGACAGTGCTGCAATTGAATTAGGTACTTGGCTGTCTGAAGGAAAAATTAAAAATAAAGTACATATTGAATACGGCTTTGAAAACATTCCTGAGGTGTTTTTAAAATTATTTGATGGTACAAATAATGGGAAATTAATGGTTAAGCTTTAATTTATAGTGCATTCTTAAAAGATATATATTTGAATAAAAACGGGGTTTAATGGATCCAACTACTCCAGTTAAGAGGTAATAAACTTAACTGGGATAGAAAATAAAAAAACACTGCTCACCTAGCACCTTTTTCCAAATCAAAATAGAAACACGATTTGTACGATTAATATTTATGCAGATGGCATTAAGAAAAAGCAATTAAGCACGCCATTTGTGATTGATAAACTGCCTGCTAACTTTCAATCTATCTGCTTAATTAAGACCTTATTCCCCGAATGATTAATCACTTGGGTTTAACAAATCAGCATGCTCTAGTACTAGTTCCTTTAAGTATTGCCACACCGTATTTACATGTGAAAGACGTTTACTCTCAGGGTGCGTAACCAACCAAAAACTCCGACTGATACTTATTTCTTGGCTATGAAGTTTAATAAGGCTTTTATCTTGCTCTGCTAAAAAACAAGGCAGAATACCAATGCCTAAACCACTTTTAATAGCAAAATATTGGCTGATAATGCTAGTGCTACTAAAATTTGCTTTTAACTCACCATCTAAGTACTGGTTTAACTCTTTTACATAAGAGAGCTGGTCGGTAAAGAGTAAATTATCCACGTAAGTAACCCATTTCTGATCGGCTAAGTTATCAAGGGGTATACCCTGCGGGCTCTGTTCTAGGTTAAGGTCTAAATTCTGCTCTACGTTACGATCGAGGTAATCCTGATGTACATAAAGCTGTAATTTATAATCACACAGCTTTGACACTATCATAGAGGTACTTTTAGGACGCTCAACCGCAATCGCAATATCAGCTTCATTTCTACTAATTTTTACATAACGCGAGAATAGTAATAAATGTACGTCAATATTGGGGTGTTGCTGCTGTAATGACAGTAAGTTCGGTGACACAAAAAAGTTACCTAACGCTTCGGTAACACCAATACGTACCAAGCCACAATTTTCTTTATTGTTATTATTAATGTTAGATAAGGCATGTTGAGCATCTTGTTCCATTTTACAGGCAGAATTAAGTAACATTTCGCCGTCAGCCGTTAATACATGACCGTCTTGTGTGCGGTCAAAAAGCTTTGTTCCTATGCTCTCTTCTAACTTATGCAAACGCCTAGACACAGTAGATGCATCCATAGTTAAGCGTTTAGCCGCGGTTGATAGTCGCTCGGCTCGAGCAACTTCAAGAAATATTTTTATGTCATCCCAGTTCATCAGGTAGTGTCCATTCCATTAAATTATTTTTTATACTCACAACAAGATCACCAATATAATGCGATTAATATAATTGTACCCACCTAATGCATAAATGCAATTCGTGTTGCATTTATGTTTATTGTGACAATATAAAGAAAGGCTTATTTTACTTATATAGATCTAAATAATGTTAATTTTTGAACATCTCCTAAATATTTAATTAATCGAGGTTGCTATGAGTATTACTGAAGTTCCACTAATCATTAATGGTAAAAGAGTCCGTTCACAAACTAAAGAGTGGTTGGATGTTTTAAACCCTGCCACCCAAGAAGTTGTTGCGCGTGTACCTATTGCAACCCCTGAAGAAGTTGAATTAGCTGTGCAAAGTGCACAAACAGCATTCAAAAATTGGTCTAAAACATCGTTAACTAATCGCATGCGCATTATGGTTACTTTTGCCCATTTGGTGCGTGAACATACCCAAGAATTAGCAGAACTAGTCACCTTAGAGCACGGTAAAACATTACCTGATGCTGAAGGCGAAGTAGGTAGAGCGTTAGAAGCTATTGAAAATGCTTGTTCGGTAACGCGCTTACAACTAGGCGATATGGGCAATAATGTTGCTACCGATGTAGACACATACACTTTGCATAAACCACTTGGCGTAGGCTTAGGTGTTACGGCTTTTAACTTCCCATTAATGTTAGCTGCCTTTATGTTTCCACCAGCTATTGCTTGTGGTAATACTTTTGTACTTAAACCTTCAGAGCAAACACCTTCATCAACGGTACGCTTTGTAGAACTCGCTATTGAAGCTGGTTTACCTGCAGGCGTTATCAATGTTGTTCACGGCGGTCCTGATGCAGTTAACGCGTTAATCGAACATGAACATGTAAAAGCAGTCTCATTTATTGGTTCTACTCGTGTTGGTACGCATATTTACAATCATGCGAGCAAGCACGGAAAACGAGCGCAATCTATGATGGGCGCTAAAAACCACATGGTTATCATGCCTGATGCCAATAAAGACAGAGCCATTAATGATTTACTCGGTTCAGCTTTTGGCGCAGCTGGTCAGCGTTGTATGGCTAATCCGGTGACTATTTTAGTAGGCGAAACACGCAACTGGTTACCAGAAATAGTTGAACGCGCTAAATTAATGAAAGTAGGTCCTGGCTCTCAGCGTGATGCTGACTTAGGTCCAGTGGTCTCGCCGCAAGCGAAACAGCGTATCATAAAATTACTTGATAGTGGTGTTGAGCAAGGCGCTACCATGTTAATTGATGGTAGAGATTGTCAAGTAGAAGGTTATCCAAACGGTAACTTTGTTGGACCAACATTATTTACCAATGTAACTACTGACATGGATATTTATACCCAAGAAATCTTTGGTCCAGCGTTATGTGTATTAGAAGCTGAAACATTAGAAGAAGCCATAGCAATCATCAATGCTAACCCTAATGGCAACGGTACGTCTCTTTTCACCTCTTCAGGTTGGAATGCGCGTTTATTTGAAAACCAAGTTGATGTTGGCCAAGTGGGTATCAATGTTCCTATTCCTGTTCCTGTCGCTTTCTTTAGCTTTACGGGTTCAAGAGCATCTAAATTAGGTGACTTAGGACCAAACGGTAAACAGACAGTTAGCTTTTGGACACATACTCGTTCGGTAACAACGCGTTGGTTTGAACCTGATCACCAAGATGGTGTCAATGTTCACACAACCATTACCATGAAATAACGTACCACTCTTTTTCGACAATAAGTTATCGGTAGTAATTTATTAACGATAGTTTTGAATATTAATGTAAAGAAAACAGGAGAACGTCATGGCGAATATTACCTTTATAGGGTTAGGAAATATGGGTGGCCCTATG
>JBLIDR010000142.1:0-5783 GCA_047632655.1 Francisellaceae bacterium
AGTTTAACTCTTCTATCAATAGCTTTCTCTAATTCTTGCTCTATTCCGTACATTTCAAAAATTGGATCTTCGCATGCATAGTACTCAAGCTTGTCCTTAACTCCAGGAATAAATTTATCAGCAAAGTTACACAACTCGTTATATTTATCTAAACTATCAATTCTAACTTTATCAACATTGTCATTAACATAATCACGTAAAGTACGCGAACTTAAATGCAAGTCCTCATGAACAATAGAGGGTACTGATGCTCCGCTCGATATCTCCTTGATTTCTAGCCATAAACGCTGTAAAAAATGTATTTCAAACAATGCTTTATCAGTAGTAATACCCTCACCAACCGTGCGAATTATAAATCCTTTTGGTTTATCTGAGTCCAGCGCTTGTTTCATCATATCCTGAAGCCGCTCTCGCTCAAGGTCGCTATCAATCCGTAATGAGATACCAATATGCTCAAGGCCAGGCATATAAACCAAGTAACGTGAAGCAACTGATAAATGAGCCGTTAATCTCGCTCCTTTTGTGCTCAAAGGATCTTTCATAACTTGAACTAAAATTTCTTGACCATCTCTCAACCATTTACGCACATCTGCTTGTGGAGAGTTAAAGTCAACATCTTCATCTAGCTCAGATGATAGTGGCATAACATCCGATACATGCAAAAAACCAGCCTTTTCAAGCCCAATATTTACAAATGCGGCCTGCATACCTGGTAGAACTCTAATAACCTTTCCTTTATAGATATTACCAACAATTCCTCGATTATTTTGGCGTTCAATATGAATTTCTTGCAATACTCCATTTTCAATTATCGCAACCCTTGATTCATGTGAGGCCACGTTAATTAAGATTTCCGCTTTCACATGCGGCTCTAATGCCATTTAATTACTCCCCAAACCGTTTCATTTAAGAATTTCAAAACCAAGTTTAGATAACATTTTGGATAAATCAAAAATGTTCAAACCCACAACTCCTGAATAACTACCTTTAATTTTTTTGACGAAAATAGCACCCATACCTTGAATAGCATATGAACCGGCCTTATCTTCTGGCTCACCAGTCTCCCAATATTTTTCTATTTCATCTAGACTAAGTGTACGAAATTTTACTTTATTTTCACTGACATTATTAATAATTCTGCCATTATATTCTAACGAACAAGAAGTCATTACCTTATGCCACGAATTAGATAGACTTAATAGCATGTTTTTCGAGTCATGAAATGATACTGGTTTACCAAAAATCACACCATCTTTAACCACGATTGTATCAGCCACCAATACAGGTAGGTTTTCAATTAAATCTTTAGAATCTTTTGCAGAATTAAGTTTGTTCTGAACAATTCTATTAAGATAAGTTAAAGGCTTTTCATTTGGCCTAACCGACTCATCAATGGAAACTGAAAACTGTTCAAATGATATTCCAATTTGAGATAAAATTTCTGCACGTCTAGGTGATGCCGAAGCTAAATATATTTTCATTTAAAATATTATTCCTATATTCAAATCATTAGTAAAAGCTTAATAAAATTATTATGATTATATTCGCTTTTTCGTTTGTTGTAATAAATTGATTGAACCGACATTATCTTCTCTTCGCGCATCGTCCAAAGGTGTATTACCCCAACGATCCACAGGCTCAAGATTAACATTTTTTTGCATCAGGTATTTAATTACTTCATTTGCCCCTTCTGACGCGGCATAATGAATTGCTGTTCTACCGTCATATCCCGCCAAGTTAAGGTCCACACCTAACGCACTTAATCGTTGTAACTCTAAAACTGAATTTCTGCTAGCAGCTGAACATAATAAAATAGATTTCTCTAATTCAATTTCAAATTCTCTACGAGTCGGATCAATTTTAGCTGAAAAACGAGAACCTCCATCAAAACCATGGAAATTAAATATTTCAACCAGTCGCTTGCAAAATTCAACCCCTCTAACACTATTTCCAAAAGAGTCCAAACGAGGAGAATAAATAGCGATACCCATGACATTAGGCACTATCAACATTAAAACCCCAGACACTCCACTTTTACATGGAATACCTACCGTAAAAAAGAATTCTCCAGAAAAGTCATACATTCCGCAGGTACTCATAAGAGATAATGTATCTTTCACGGTATCTACTTTAAAAACTCTTTCATTCGTTAAAGGATTAATTCCTGTGTGCGCTAAAGTTGCTGCAGCAATAGATAACTCATCGCAATTTAATTCTAATGAACAACACTGAAAATAAAGATTGATCACACCTTGAATATTAACATGATCAGGAAAAGCACCCTGCTCACGCATTAAATAACATATGGCATAATTTCTATCGGCGGTATCTTTTTCTGAAAAATATATACTTTGATTAAGGTTAGGCATAGCACCCGTTGTTAAACGCGCCCAAGACTTCATAATATACTCAAACCGGTTAATCACTGAAGAATCTTTTTTGATTAAAGAGCAGCTCATAATGGCACCAGCATTAATCATTGGGTTATGCGGCAAACCATCTTTATTCAAAGTTAGGCCATTAAAGGCCATACCACTTGGCTCTTTACCAACATGTTTATGCACATATTCTTCCCCGTGCTCTTCCAAAGCCAAGGCATACGTAATAGGCTTGCTAGCTGATTGCAAGGCAAATTTATCACCTGAATCACCCAATGAAAATCTTTGTCCATCTATAGTGCAGACCGATAAACCGAATTTATCCGGATCAACCTTTGCTAACTGTGGGATATAGGTAGCTAAATCACCTTTGTCATTAGCTCTTGTTGTATAAAAAATTTCAGCAATTTTTTCAGTAAAAGCAGAAAAATCTGAAATAATTAAACCACCACAAAGCACCTTATCTAAAACAGAAGCTGTATCCTTTAAATCTTTAATTTGGTCCAAAGGTAACTCATCAAACTCAGATAAATCTGCCTCTTTGAGATATTGAAAAAAATCTAACAGACGAGGGTCATCTTCCTGCAAACCACTTTTTAATAAAAGTAAAAGGACTTCTGTAATATTTATTTTATTATCAGCAGAAAATAAGGAATGGAATTGATCCTGGATATCACTTTTAGACTTATTCACGCGTCATACCACAGGGTTAAATATAATTTAATCATGGTACCTTAGAATAGAGGTAATCAAAATAGGATTATTGAATTAATTTTCTCAGAAATAAACAGGGCTTATTTTAATCAAGAATAGGAAGAAATAACTTATCCATTTAAGAAATAATTTTGATATGAAAGATCACTTACAAGCTATAGTACATTTCAAATTCAACAGGATTAGGAGTCATGTTCAAACGTGTAACTTCTTCCATTTTTAGATCAATAAATGCATCAATCATATCATCACTAAATACACCACCAGATGTTAAGAATTCACGGTCATTATCAAGAGCGTGTAATGCTTCTTCTAAAGATGATGAAACGGTTGGAATATCTTTTAATTCTTCCGCTGGTAAATCGTATAGATTTTTATCCATCGCGTCACCAGGATGAATTTGATTCTTAATACCATCCAGGCCAGCCATTAACATAGCCGAAAAAGCCAAATATGGATTTGCTGTACAATCACCAAAACGAACTTCAATACGGCGTCCTTTAGGATTCATAACATATGGGATACGAATTGAAGCTGAACGATTACGCGCAGAATAAGCAAGAAGCACAGGAGCTTCGTAACCAGGAACTAAACGTTTATAACTATTAGTTGAAGCATTCGTGAATGCGTTTAGAGCTTTTGCATGCTTTATGATACCACCAATATAATATAAAGCCTCATCAGAAAGACCACCATATCCATCACCAGAAAAGATATTTTTACCATCTTTAGCTAAAGATTGGTGCACATGCATTCCAGAACCATTGTCACCAACAAGTGGTTTCGGCATAAAAGTAGCTGTTTTATCAAACATATGAGCCACATTATGTATTACATATTTAAATTCTTGAGACTGGTCGGCTTTTTTGGTCAATGTATTAAATCTAGTTCCAATTTCACACTGGCCAGCTGTCCCAACTTCATGATGATGAACTTCTACGCCTTGACCTAACTCATCTAAAATTTCACACATTGTCGCGCGAACATCATGTAGCGAATCAACAGGAGGAACTGGAAAATATCCACCTTTAACAACAGGACGATGTCCTTTATTACCATGTTCATATTTAGTACCGGCAGACCAGGCGCCTTCTTCAGAATTAATTTCGTATGAACAATGATTCATTGACGTATTCCATTGTACACTATCAAATATAAAAAATTCATGCTCAGGACCCATAAACACGGTGTCAGCAATTCCTGTAGATTTTAAGTATTCTTCAGCTCTTTTTGCCACAGATCGTGGATCACGTCCATAACCCATCATGGTAGCTGGTTCAAGAATATCACAACGTATTACAATCGTCGGAGCTTCATAAAAAGGGTCAACAAATGCACTTTCAGCATCTGGCATTAAAACCATGTCTGAATCATTAATACCCTTCCATCCTGAAATAGAAGAACCATCAAACATTTTACCTTCAACAAAAAAATCATCATCGACAGCATTAATTGGTGATGTTGTATGATGTTCTTTCCCATGAGTATCAGTGAACCTTAAATCTACAAACTGAATCTCTTTTTCTTCAATTAAATCTAATATCTTTTGTATTGCTGACATTCATTTACCTCTACACTAGTTGGTTAAATTTCTAGATAATAATAGCAATGAATTATAATATTGTCATTATCTAAAAAAAATAAGCCAAGTTTTCAAGATTACTTTAGTCAATTTATGTATGATTAATATAATAGAGTTTAGCCATTGGTAAAAACACGTGATTGATAATGAAGGCTATCGCGCCAATGTAGCTATCGTTTTGGTCAATAACCAAGGAAAAGTATTTTGGGGAAAAAGAATAAGACAAATATCTTGGCAATTTCCACAAGGCGGCTTAAATGCAGGTGAAACACCAATCGAAGCTATGTATCGAGAATTAAAAGAAGAAATAGGACTTAACCCAAGTGATGTTGAAGTGTTAGCTGTAACGAGGACATGGTACCGTTATAGATTACCCAGACATCTAATGCGCAGGAAGTTTCCATTATGTATCGGTCAAAAACAAAAGTGGTTTTTACTTAAATTAAAAGCTGAAGATAGTGCGATTAATTTTACAAGTACCTCAAAGCCTGAGTTTGACCATTGGAAATGGGTTGATTTTTGGCTGCCAACACATAAAGTTATTTTTTTCAAAAGACAAGTATATCGTAAAGCGATGCAAAAGTTTTTTCCAATTATTAAAGATTGGAGATCATAAATGGAAATGTGGCAAAGGATCATACAATCAATTGATAAAAATTTGCCACTTGAACAAATCCTGCAAAATTTAGCTGAAACCATACAAGTGTCTTTAGATGTAAAAGCCTGTAACATTTTTTTAAAAGACAATCAGTCTATGTTTACACTTATGGCGACAACACTTACACCGTTATTAGCGGGTCTTATACATATCCACATTAAACATGACGCTGTTGGGCAAGCTGTGATTCGTGAAAAAACAGTTATTATTGATGATATATACCAATATAACACTCCAACAACGCTTTCTGCTTTCTCTCGAGAAAAATTACGCGGACTCTTGTGCGTCCCAATCATTCATACAGGAAGCGTTATCGGCATTATTACAGTCCAAAGTTTAAGTAAAGCCAATTTCTCTGAAAATTTACAAACTACCCTTGTTACTTTATGCCTAAACATATCAGATATTTTAACTAATTTCATTGAAAAAGGATCAATATCCCAACTTGTAT
>JBLIDR010000143.1:0-5775 GCA_047632655.1 Francisellaceae bacterium
AATTTATTGTTGCTGAAATTAGTCATAGTGCGAGTCATAGGTATGTTATTGGGCACCACCACTTCACGTCCATCAGACGTTCTTAATTTCGTGAAAAACAATTCTATGGACTCAACAGAACCACTCGTATTACTGCCTAAATCAATAAATTCACCAACCCGAAATGGCCTTATTAATGCAATGACAACTCCTGAGGCCAAATTTCCTATCGGCGCTCTTAAAGACATTGACAAACCAATCGCTAGACCAGCGATTAAATTTGAGAGTGAAGTCGTTGGTACACCAGCTTTTGACATGGCTGAAACAATGACAAAATAAAGCAAAATAACATAGATAATATGAGTGATAAATATAGCCGGTGTTTTAGGAATATGTGTTTCTTCAATCGCTTTAAAGATAAGTTTTTTAAGACACACTGCCAAAATCCACCCAATAACTAAAATTAAAATAGCAGCGATTAGGTTTGGTGATTTATCAATAATATTTTGTAAAATCCAGTTCAAATATTCTTGTACTTGATTGATCATATACACCCTATTAGATTATTTATTAGATCTCTCATTCCAATTAAATCAAACCTTAGACTTATGCACTTTACTCAGAATTGTATCTGAATAAACTTTTGCTGGAGTCATCACTTCGGTGGCTCCCACTCTTTTAGCATTTGCAATGTTTTCTTGTTTATTAATACTGACTATAATTTGGAAATTCTTTACTGATTTTTGCTCCATAATGTTACTCACAGTTAACGCAATGAGAATATTATCCGCATCATTATTGATGGTTGAAAGAACACCAATTGAATGACTAATTGAACAAGATTTAAAAACTGATGAATCGGTAGGGTCACCTTTAATATAAGTAACATGTTTTGAGTCTTGCACATGTGATAGATCTAATTTAGGATCAATAATGACACAATCTACCCCTTCATCATTAAATGTATGCACCAAAAATTCTGAAATAGCATTATGCCCACAGATTATATAATGCCCCCTAACATGATCTAATTTTGAAAACACGCTAAATATCTCCTTCATTCGTTTTTCTAAAAATGGCCCCAAATATAATGCAACAGCCGTAGCAAAGCTTGAAAGCCCAATCAAGATCATTGAGCTAGTAAATAATTTAGCCAGAGCGGTTTGCGGTGTCACATCTCCATAGCCAACTGTACTATATGTCACAACAGTAAAATATATTGCATCTCCCAGAGAATGAATACCACTAAATTCATCCCTTAAAAGATATGACCCAATCACGCCATACGCCATTGCAAACAATATGGATACAATTGCGATAGACTTACCTGAAGAAAGAATGCCAATACTACGATTAAATTCGCTTTTTGAGATAATTAATACAACCAATAAAACTAAAGAGACATAAAACATTTTGTCATACGAATTAGACATGAAATTTATGCCTAATAATAAAAATAAGAATATGACTGTCCACAGCCAAGCAATTCTAGAACGTTTATATAGTCCGATACCAACAAAAATGGTCATTAATCCAAAAAGGATAGAAAAGCTAGCGCTAAACGTTTCATGCCTAATAATGTTCACTTGCTGCACCACATCCAAGGTGTCACGTAAAGCTGGCAAATCAATGAAATAAATTAATGATTGCAAAACATAATACAACCCATTAACCACAACAAGAAAAGCAACAGCCTGATGCACATGACTGGTGATGATACGTTTATTAAACATTTAGCAACTTAAACCTTTATTTAATGGCTTCTCAATTAAAGTGTAGTACAGCAAATATTAATTTTCTTTTAAAACAATAAAATTTTCTTTATATAAGCGATGTAAAAACCAGCTATCTTTTAAGCTAAGGATTAACTCTAAAATTATAGTATTATTCAATAATCTATGATTACAAATATATTTAATTAAATCTTGATTAATATCCTCAATTTCTTGTAACTTCCCATTAATAAATAACATAAAATCAAAATTATTATTCTCAATATAGGCAAATCGGCATAAAGGGTTTCTCTCAATGCTATCATCTAATTCTAACTCACCCCTAAATGATTTATGACTTAATATTGCATCTGCTTCTAAGGGCAAAAACAATGACTCTGCCTGTTGATCCATCTCAGTAACAAAATTGCCAAACCAGCACTTAAATAATTCAGGTTTATCAATTAATTTTTTAAGTGATTTTCTTGCTTGCTCTATGGATGCCTGAGTCACTTCTCCTGTTCCTTTTAATTCCGACCAATCAGGATCTTTATAGTATGAATTTATCTCATTTTCAGCAGTAAAATCACCAAAGCTTTCTAATAACTCTCTATCACTATAACCTCGGTATCCGATAGAATAAGTCATACAGTCTTCAGTTAACGCTACCCCATGATGCCCAACATATGGTGGTATATATAAAATATCACCTTCGTTTAAAATAAATTCTTCTTCAACTTCAAAAACTTTCATTAAACGTAATGGCATGTTCTTTTGATAATTATCTTCATTACAATTTTTTGAAGTAAGCGTCCATTTACGCTGACCCTTTCCTTGCAATAAAAAAACATCGTAAACATCAAAATGAGGACCAACACTCCCTCCTTTTGCTGCATAACTAATCATGACATCATCAACTCTCCATTGAGGTAAAAAATTAAACTGATTTAATATCTCATTTACTTCTGGAATTAAGCGATCAACCCCATTAACCAGTAATGTCCAATTCTCTTCTGGTAACTGCGAAAAAAAATCAGAAGTAAATGGACCTGTCTTTAATTGCCAATTTTTCTTATCAGCAACGTGACCGATAACCAAACGACTTTCAAATTCATTTTCAAGTGACAACCCAGCAAGTTTATCTGGCTCAATAGGATTAGAAAAATTTGAAATCCCTTGTTTAATTAATAAGGGCTTTTTCTGCCAATAATTTTTTAGAAATTCTTGATGACTGAGTTCATTAAGTTTAAGCATTCAAATTTATCTATATTTTTTAAGAAAAAGCAGTATAACTAACTCAGATAAATTTAACATAATTAGATTTATATAACTTTGAATTTAACTGACATATTTCATATGTTTATACTTTTTTCCTGATTTAGTCACAATAAATAAAATTCAAGTTTTCTTAGCTTCTATCTTCATCTAGCAGCCATCTCCCTTAAACAGTCTTAATAGCCCATATATTAGGTTAATATAAAATTTAACACTATAATTTTTATTAGTTATTTTTATTCGGAAATAGACATGTTCAAACATGATAGAAAAGCTGTTCACCAACGCAATAATGTTGCGCGCTGGGCAATAATATTAAGCATAATGGTCTTTACCATATTAGCTATATTAATTATATTCATCGACATAAGTTTTACAAAAAGTTACTTTCATATGAAAGATGATCTATTTAGGTTAACACTTATTTTTTTATCAGGAATAATCTGTGTTTTACTTATAAGATTCCTTGTCTCACGTTTGTCTAAAAGACTAAATGAAACGTATTTCCAACGCTTTGAACACATTCCAGATCATGCTTCCTTCAGAGAAACTTTATGGTGTAAAAACTTTCCAGAAAGAGACAAACCAAAATATAAGCACGCGGTTTTATTACTTCACGGCTTTGCAGCATCAACCCAAGAATTCCAGTATCTATTACCAGCATTAAAAGAAAATAACATACCATTTTTAGCCCCAAGCATTCCAGGGTTTGGACGTGATAGAGTTAAACTATTAGCGAATATTAACTTTCAAGATTGGCTTCGAAACTGTATGTATCACTATGACATGTTGAGTGAGATAGCTGATGAAGTGAGTATAATAGGTCATTCCATGGGTAGCTTGTTAGCAACCTATATTGCCAGTCATAGGCCGGTAAAAGGATTGATACTTTCTGGACCAGCAATGTTTGTTGTTGATCGTGACAAAAAACTCAAAAAATTCTTTACGAATAAATATTTATCCGATATATATGTTTGGATATTTCCTTTTTTCCCAAAGCCTATACACAAAGATCGTAAATCAGTAGCCGACATGATTGATGATGAACATTTAAATGAAATATTCCAATATATTTCCTGTCCAACACGAGCTGTAAAACAACTAGCTTTACTGCAAGATTACGTAAACATTTTAGAATCAACACCACAAAAACTACATTTAATTTATGGTAGATATGAAACAACTATTAATGTAAAAGGTTTAATTCAACTTCTTGATGAAAATAAAATTAAATATACACAAAAAGAATATGAAAATTCGGCTCATAGTGCTTTTGAAGATTTAGATAGAAAAGAAGCCGCTGATGACACTGTTAAATTGTTGCTTAATGATTGATAAAGTTCGGCTTTATTTTCGAATAATCTTTATGAGCCCATAGATAAGCAAAAATAGCGGTTATAAATGTAGCCAAGCTAAATGCAACATAGACCCCAACATAGTCAAACCAGTGAAATAAAATAATTGAAAGAGGAATGAATAATATAATCATTCTGGTAAAAGAGATAAACGTTGATCGCTTAGGATAACCCAACGAATTAAAGTTGGCACAAACCATCATAATAACACCCCATCCAGTATAACTAATTGGGATGATGTACATGTATAAATTTGAGGATAATATTGTTTGTGGATCATCACTAAACACTTGAGATATATAGGGTGCAAAAATCGCTAACATAATACTTATCAAAACTCCCCAGACAATAGCAAATACACTACATATCTTTAATGCCAGAAATGACCTGTCAATTTTATTGGCGGTATAGTTCTGTCCCACAATAGGTCCAATGCTAGCTGAAACAGCAAATAATGGTATGACTGCAATCATTTGTGCTTTTGCCGCGACACCAAAACCAGCTACAGCAGCTTGACTTGAGGTAGCTAGCAAGTAGGTAATCCAAAAGCTAGCTAAAGGCCCTATAACGTTTGTCAATGAAGCAGGTATGGTAATAGCAATAATATTCTTCCAAGAATTATATAGAAGTGGCAGATATTTTTTTACCTCGAAAGAAATAAGACTATTTTTGACTAACATTCTAATTAGCAAAATAAAACCCAAGAAACTAGAAATCAACCCTGCAACTGCCGCGCCCATAATACCTAAATGTAATACAAACATAAAAATAGGATCTAGCATAACATTAAGAATGGCCGTGATAATTAATATCATTGCTGGGCCTTTAGCCCGACCGTAAGCCCTTAATGAACTTGAAGAAACAAAATTCATAAATAGAAAAAAAACGCCAAAATACCAGATAACCATAAAATTGTAAATCTGAGAAATAATTTGATTATCTGCACCCAGAGATCTAAAAATTAAGCCAATAAAGCTAATACCAAGTATAATAACAATAACTGCGATTATTAAACATAACATAGCTGCGTGAAGGACATATACACGTACTTGATCAAACTGATTAGCGCCTATTTTACGTGCAACAATTGATGAAACTGAAATCGCAATGCCTATTGCAATTCCTATAATGAAATCTATCATTGGCGTTGCATAACTAATGGCAGTCAGCTGACTTTGACCTAGCAGTGAAATAAAATAGGTATCAGCGATGATATAACTAAAAGTGCAGACTATACCTATCAACGTAGGTAAAGCTAATTTAATTAAATGATCGGGTACTGATCCTATTGTAAGGTGCGCCTTGTTACTCATAAAGGTTAATTTATCTTTAATAATTAATTCTATTTATATTAAAGCATTAACTGTTTTGAGTATATTAATATCGCGGGCAAACAATATTAGATCAAAAAATCCCCTGTATGCTAGACATACAATTATATTGACAAATTATTC
>JBLIDR010000144.1:0-5749 GCA_047632655.1 Francisellaceae bacterium
TGCTAAATATAGTCAATGGAGTGAACTATTAGATGAAGCGAAAGCTGCTCACAATGTAAAAAGTGATGCTGCCCTTGCTAAGTTACTTGGTAAAACTCGAAGCCATTTATCAGCTGTTCGAGTAGGTGATAAAAATCTATCTATTGAAACCGCTGAAAAATTGTTTGTTCTATTAGGCATAGATATCAATGATTATGTTCATAAGATTTTTATGCCCATCAGAAACGAAAAGAGTAAAGAAAAACTTGAGCCACAGATTAAAGATATCAGAACGGCTCTAATCGAGCGTTCAGAAGGTATTTGTGAGTTATGTGAAAATGCAATGCCCTTTTGCTTGCCTGATGGATCTCCGTATATAGAGTTAGCATATGTAGAGCAAGGTGCCAGTGATGATAAGTATCAAGCGTGTAACTTTGCGGCACTCTGCCCCAATTGCCACAAGCTGTTACATGTACTCAAAAGAGACATCGACATAGATAAACTTTTAAAGAAGATTAAATAGCCAAAGATATTACTTTGGCTTATCAACAATTGAAATTAGCTCATTAAGGTTATAAACAGGAAGCTTCAATGGGGAGGTTAGTAGCAATAGTGGAATACAGGGAAAAGATTTATGTCCGGCTCAGCTCCAGTTCTAAGCGTTGCAATAAAGCCGTACTTCCAATACGTTGAGCATCAATCATACGTTTAAGTTCTGGTCGTGACTTGGATCTACCACTATATTTTTCGCGATAAATTCTTTCACATCCAGCAGCTTCTAGTTCGTCAATTTGAGCATTATAAGATTGTTCATCAGTACTAACTCTTGTAGAAGCTAAATAAAGATCGAAACAAATGTGGCAGTAAGTTTTATTTATTAAAAAAGTACCAAAAAACACTCCAAATAAAGTTGGAACCTGACTTCAACTGACATAAGTGAACCTTAATAATCATTCGAAACACATTATGAAATAACTGTGTTAACGTCTTCTGCGCATTGCTGACGTTAGCTGTTGGCTATTCTTTAGGTCAACTGATAGCCCAGCCTGTGTGAAAACTATTTCAAACTTGAGTAATTGGTTAAAACCAACGAAAAAATGCTCTTTAGATTAAATTCTGTAATACGTTTGATGTAAAGCTACTTATTAATTTACGTAGCGTTGCATAAAAATTTTACTTGGGGAGTTTTCACACAGGCTGAGCCATTAGCTGACGTTAGGCAGTAGCAGCTATTAAGGCCAACTCCTCGCTAAAAGAGGACGTTAGACTTTTAAAAATGGATATCAAACAAAGTGTTACTTCTAACTTTATTTAGCCCTCATTGCGAGTTATAAGATATAAATTAGTGGCCAAAATCACTTAGCCACTAAAGTGTGATTGGATGGCAGCACTAGATGATATTAGGTGGCAGTGTTGACCGATATTTTCCAAATACACTAATACACTAATACACATCAATACACACCAATCACGTTCAAAATACCAACAAAGTGTTGAACAAAACACCAGGTGCGTTATTTTTTTATCCGCAGGCAATAAAATCACTTGCAAGTAAGCAATCAGGTCGATAACATACGCTTTCTTTTAGATAGTTGATATTGTTATCACCTTCTTACTAAAAGCAGAAAATAAGCTCGCTTAGCTCAGTTGGTTAGAGTACTTGCATGACATACAAGGTGTCGCAGGTTCGAGTCCCGCAGCGAGCACCATATTTAGAAAAGGCTACCTTATGGTAGCCTTTTTGCTTTCTGATGCTTTATCAAGGTGTTAGTTACTACTTCCCTGCCCTAATCCACTTAATAGTATATTGAAATACAATTGTCGCCCTATGTTTATTAACGAGATTACCTATTGTTTATCTTATCTAAAATCCAGTGCTCAACATCTGCTCGAACCCAAGCTACAGAACGAGAAGTTAATTGTATAGGGTGAGGGAACTCGCCTTTATTTTTTTGATTATAAATGGAAGATCTTGATAGGCTTGTCATACTCATAACTTCTTTAATTTTGATTAAATCACTGGATTGTTTATCACGTATTTGAGTTTATTCAATACTCATTTTTTGTTCAGGAATTTTTGCTCGGGTTTGTTCTGAAATATCTCGTTTTGTGATCTGTGATTTAAACCTATCAATATGTCGTTTAACTAATTGCAATTCATTAATAGTGTTTTGGGTTTTAAATGATAGTTGATCTAAGTACCCATTAAGAAGTTCAAACTCTAAATTATTCATGTAAATGCCTTAAATCGTTGTTAAAACCCATTATTAAACCACGAACTTTAGATATGATTAAAATTTGTTCGATAATTTTTGTCCTGTAAACTATAGAACAAAAACCATTTCGATTCTCTGCCTAAAAAGTCTACTATTCTAACGTCAGCTCTACGTATCAAAGTGAACATAAAACATGGTTATTTTGACCAGTGAATTAGGTCAGGTTTGTGGCTACTGCCCTTAGAGTTATATTTTAGAAGTTAGCTATTTCAAAGTTTAATTAAATTTTTTGAAAGGTATTTTCGGCACTTAAACGTAATAATTCCAGTTTCCGATTTTATTTAACGGTTTCCATCTTTATTCAACTTCTACAGCTCTCGCGTAACCTATTTTTATTTAAAAACTATAAAAAAGGAGACTTTATTGACAATAAAATTTGACAAGAGCATAGTGACCACCTTAAATTGATATTTATAAGTCATTGTTTTTAAGTGACATTGCGATTCGCAGTTTTTGTATTGGAGTACAAATGAGCACTGAAGAACGACATATATACAACATAAAAAGCATGTTTAATGAATTTATTGCGTCAGATGCATTTAATGGTGTTTTTACTCCTGGTGACTTCTATAAATATTCCGCTAATAATTCCCATTCCGAAATTCACTTAGGACTTATCAACAGATTGAAAGTTTCATTGAAAGAATATTGCAATGACTCTGGAATTCAATTCGATAGCAACAAAGCTCAAGATCAAATTAGAGCGCAACGGTTTAAACTATTAAAAATGGCATTCTATGCTATTGATCAAGATCCCAATTTAACTGTCACAAGGCATATGTCTACAAATGAACAAAGCATGTTTGGAAAGTACATTGGTAATAACACAGCAAAAAAACTACATAGCAAGACAATTGAATTAGCTGTTATACCTGCTTGGTCAATAAAAAAAGGAAAAGAGTTATTATCTCTTTTTGCTAGTTCAAAAATTGAAGAGTTTGACGAATTTCTAAAAGAAATTAAGATAAGTGGTAGGTTGAATAATATTCCAGTTAAACCTGACACTATAGCTGGTCTTATATATTTTAAAGAAACCACTAATCCATCTAAAAAGCTTGGACATATAGTAGTCAAAGTGGGGAAAAGTGAAAAAAAAATTGATGAACGGTGCATGTCACCACAAGATATAAGTGACGGCGTTGAAGTAAGACTGTGGGGAGTTGATGATATAAAAGGTGCAGAAGATCACGCTTTAGCTAAAATGAATTTAGACCCTTTATGCGAGGCTTATGTCTTTGATGGTAAAAGCCACCGTTGTAGAAGTCAAGAATTCTACGAGATTCCTAGCACTCATTTAGACACAGTTGCGGCTTATGTAAAGTCGGCTGCAAAGAAATATCAAAAGGGTATATCCAAGTAAAAGCTAAGTAAAACCACCTTCATCAATATGCTATAAGTATATTTTACCCGACTCAAAATCGACAGGTTGTTGGGCTGTTTTGTTAAGTGCTGTTATAACTTCAGACTCGTAGCTCATTAATGCTGCTTGTGTTGATCCCGCCCAATCCTGAACATAGTCTAATACATATTCTTTTTGCTCTTTTTGGGTCATATCAGCATCACTTCTAAAATAGTTAGCTTTAAGATTAACCTTAAAATATATCTTTATTATAAAACATTAACTAGATGGTTTTAGGCTTATTTCTAACTGTTAATATATCCTGTGGTCCAACATATCGATTATGCTGGTTCAAACGCATCAAATTATGCAATAATCAAATAGAAAGTTTATTGTTAATCACGTAAGATAAAACAATATCTAAGCCAATTTGTCGTTTCGACAGATTCATCAAAGATCCTTTCGAGTAAGTAATTGATCCATATGATCAGCCCATTTTTGCAACCATTCTTTACAATCTTCTTCATATTTATGTAAGTCATAAGTGCCTTCGATACCTGAACGAGCATGCCCCAGTACAGCTTCAGCAACCTCACTTCGACACTTTAATCGAGACAAACCTGTTCTGACTGTACGGCGAAGATCGTGGGGGACCCAATGCTCTATATCAAGCATTTTTTCATCCCTGCGCATTAGCCATGCTTGCTCAGTGATGGCTTTTTGCTGAATAGGCAATTTGGTTTTAAACGAGGGAAAAAGGTACTTTCCTGTTTCTAATTTTAACTGATGAAGAAAACCCATCGCTTGATTAGATAGTTGGACATAACGTTCAACACCCGTTTTAGTATCTTTGAGGTGCCATGTTGCCTTATTTAAATCGATATCATCCCATTCTGCACTTGATACTTCGCCTGTACGGCAACCTGTCCATAAAGTAAAGCGGAGGATTCTTTTTTGTGTTTGGGTAAAAGCTGAACTTGGAAGCCAAAGTAAAAGCTTAGTTAATTCTTTATCTGATAAAACACGAATTCCCTTTCTTGAGGTAAGGCGAACTTTAGCCTGGCGAAGGGAGTTCTTTGCTAACAATGCAGGGTTAGCAAATTCATCGGCAAATTTATCAAGTCCAATAGAATATTCATAAGCTGCTGTAAATTCTCTCAGCACGTTACCAGCTTGGACATTAGAGCCTCGTGCAACTATTCCCATGATCATATTAACGATATTTTTTCGAGTAACCTCCTCAGCATATCGATCACCTAACTCTTTTACTACATCACAGCATAACGTGCGACGAGTTTCACCTTGCCCTTTTTTCTTTCTCGCTCCTGCGATGATCTTACCGTCCACTCTACGATCTTCGATATACTGAGATAAGTAAAGTTCTATAACATCAGCAACTGTCATTCTTGATGACAGTTTTTCCTCAATTATAGCTTTATCTTTTTTAGCTTTTTTTTGTTCACTAGCGGGACAACGACCATCATTACGAATTACTTTTAATTCTTGCAATTTCACTCTAGCCTCAGCTAGTGATATAGAAGGAAATCGACCAATTTTAATTTGACATAATTTATTAGTGATAAGGCTTTTATATCGATAACAAAATGTTTTAGTGCCTGCTTTAGCACAAGATACGCGTAAACCTTCATTTTCTTCTATATCCGACAGATCTTTATCTTCGTGCTTCATTGCTTTAATTGTCGCTGCGTTTAGAGGTTTTCGTTCTTTTAGCATTTAATTACGTCCTTATTCATGGCAGGTATAGCACTAACTTTTTAATATCAGTATGATTGCATTTATAACTTAGAATGTTAGTAAACTAGCAGATCTGGTGTAGGTTTTTTAATGGTCCGATTATACACTAAAAAAACCTACACCAAAACCTACACTTATTAGTGGGATTACATGGAATAAATTGAAATTTCAGTTTGTTTCACTAGATTACAACAAACACATAAATAGCCACATAGCTGGCTATACAGAACCAAAAAGTGTAATAAAAACATGAAAGATTTATCCTCACATACCCCTATGATGCGCCAGTACTTAACAATTAAAGCCGAGTTTCCTCATATTTTAATTTTTTATCGCATGGGTGACTTTTACGAGTTGTTTTTTGATGATGCTAAAAAAGCATCTGACTTACTCGACATTT
>JBLIDR010000145.1:0-5740 GCA_047632655.1 Francisellaceae bacterium
AGCGCAGTCAAATAAAAGGATAAAACTTATCTGGAGAACTATATAACTATAACTATAACTATAACTATAACTATAACTATAACTATAACTATAACTATAACTATAACTATAACTATAACTATAACTATAACTATAACAAGTTACTAATATTTAAAGGATATTTTTTATGATAAGAAAGTGCATATTTATTTTATTCCTTTCTAATTTATTTTTCTTTTCTAACGCATTAGCAGACAGTGAAGAATTTGTACCAAATGTTGCATATGATATTTTTCAAAATGGCAAGATTTATGGCATAGGAGGTGATGCGCTTGCAACGCATTTCCTGCTGCCGCCTGATGCTGGTGGTGGTTGCGGTGTGCCTCTCGATGCTATGACTGACAAAAATAACTATGTAGCTTTAAATGTATATTCTATAAATGTCCCTTTTAACCAAACTCCTCAAAGACCCGTATCAAGCGAATATGGAGACTTTGATAACGGTAAAAATTGTGGTAGATGGATGAAAGTAACGATTGGCGAGCTATGCCCACAAGGTAGTGGATCTACCAATATTGGTGGTGCTGATCCTAGTCCTAATCCTTGTTTGGCATATTCCGCAGATCCAGTATACACAGGAGTAACTATAAACATGATTGTGGCAGACTCTTGTGGTGATGGTAATTATTGGTGTAGAGAATCTATAAATCATCTAGATATTAGTGAAGCTGCTGATAATTTTTACTTTCCAAGTGGCGAAAAGCTATCTCAGACCCAGATAGATGAATTACAAGGCAAGATTACAGCAGCACAACTAACTTGGAAGTTTATAGATAACCCAACTGCTAATATAAAAATAGTTTATGGGACAACAACGCAAGCAAAAGGAGGTACTGGATATGCATATGTCCCTTTAATTGTTACTAATTTGCCACGTGGAATTCTTGGTGGTGAATATACAACATCAACAAGCAACTCTTCATGGGAAAATATATCAATGAATGGCGATGAGGGTCAACAATTTAGTCTTCAGTCCCCACTAACAACTTCAACAACTTCAATATCTCAATTTGTAACACGTATATATGATTATGAAGGAAATCTCTATGGTGAAGAATCAGGATTGTGTATTGATCTGTCTAAAATAGAAGCTTCTTATATGAAAATTGATGACAGTTCTTATAATCTATGCAAAGAGCATTGGGACGAGACTACAGGATCTTGTCCAGTTAATGAATATATAGAAATTCCACAAGAAGCCATACTTTCTCCAGACTCATGTGGTAGTTAACAGGTAAGAACGGATCTAGCTTTTATATATTAATCTTTGATTTATCTTGATATTTTAGGTTGAATACGCCTGACTAAAAAGAGTATTGAATAATATAAAAATAGGTATTAGGCTATATTTTGGCATAAGATAAGTTATGCCGCTCCAGTGAATATAACGCTGTATTTGTAAATTTATTCAGAGGATAATAAAAGAAATATTGGTGCGTAATGCTAGAAGTATTGAATATAAATGGAGAGGTTTAGTTTGAAAAACACAAATAAAATATTACATACTTTTTTTGAAGATTCATCTTATCGTATGATTAATGTTGGTGAGAAATCACCGACCCAAAGAAAAGCTTTAGCCTCAGGAAAAATTTTCATTTCTCCAGAGGTTCTTAACTTGATTCACACAAAAAAATTAGCCAAAGGGGATGTGATTCCTTTAGCAGAAATTGCGGGAATCAATGGGGCAAAATCCACAGCAACGTTATTGCCGTTATGTCATCCTTTACCAATTGACCATGTTACCATTAAAAATCAAATTAATTTTGATGAAGGTTGTGTTGATGTTTACTGCTACGTGGCGGCCTTTGCTAAAACCGGCGTTGAAATGGAAGCCATTGCCGGGGTTCAAGCCGCATTATTGTGTATTTATGATTTATGTAAAATGTACGGACATGAAATAACGCTTTCTAATGTAAGGTTGTTATATAAAGAGGGCGGTAAAAGTCATAAAATTTGTTATCCAGATCATCTACCCCAAACACTATCGATTCTAGCTGAAGCTGATCCACAAACCTTAATTGATATTACTGTATCAGTCGTGACGATTAGTGATCGAGCTTCTCAAGGCGTTTATGAGGATAAATCGGGAGAACGATTAAAGTTAAAATTAGCTTCTGAAGGCGCAAATGTTGTGAGTTATCATATTATTCCTGATAACAAAACTCAAATTATAGAACAGATAAAATCTGATATTGATTCAGTAAAGCCAGATATTGTTTTTACTACAGGTGGTACAGGTATTGGCCCTCGTGATGTTACCCCAGAAGCAATTAAAGATATTATTCAATATGAAATTCCAGGATTAAGTGAGTTACTGCGCTCAGAAGGTGCTAAACATACCCCTTTTTCTTGGCTGAGTAGGTCTGTTGTAGGACTTTATGAAAAAACATTGATCATTTCTTTTCCGGGGAGTACTAAAGCGGTTACTCAAGGCGTTGATGCGATTGAACATCTACTGCCACATTTGTTAAAAATGGTTCAAGGCAAAGGTCATGATTGATTATAATGAAGCATTAGGCCTAATTTTAAAACAAAATGGTTCTCTAGAAACAGAAACAATTGATATCTTGCAAGCTAATAATAGAACGCTTGCTCAAGAGATTAAATCTCCAATTTCTTTACCAAGTTATCATAACTCTGCTATGGATGGCTATGCTTTACGCTCACACGAGACGCAAGGCGCAAGCTCTGATCATCCAATTTGGCTTCAGCCTACTCAATGTATTGCTGCGGGTGACAAACCTGATAGTGAGACAAAAAATATTAAAAGTCACACGATGGAAATAATGACTGGCGCACCGGTTCCTGATTTATTTGACTGCGTGATTCCCGTTGAAAATGTGTTGTTATCTGAGGATAAATCATCAAATGAAATTGGTATTATAAATCCAATTTCTAATGGTTCTAACATACGCTATAAAGGCGAAGACATTACACAGGGTGATATCTTATTATCAAAGGGAGAGCAAATTAATTCATCTCGGATGATGACTTTAACCGGTGTAGGCATAAAAAAGATAGAGGTTTTTAAAAAACCTAACCTACTTGTTTTGGCTACAGGCAAAGAATTAGCGGTTGATCAGCCATTAGATACTAAGTTTTTAATTAACGATTGTAATTCTCCATTTCTCTATACAAGCCTGAGTAATCAATATTCATGTGAAGTCAGAGTTGATCATATTCTCTCTGATACAGATGAAGAGTTTATAAAATTTATGAATGACGAGCTTAGTAATGAGCAATGTCCGGATATCATTATTTCTACTGGGGCAGTCTCAGCAGGTAAATTTGATTTTATTCCTAGATCTTTAGCATTAATGGGCGCTAATATAATTTTTCATAAAGTCGCTATTCGACCGGGTAAGCCTATTTTATTTGCAGTGTTACCTAATGGAACCTTTTATTTTGGACTACCCGGAAACCCCTCTGCGGTGGCATCTGGACTGAGGTTTTTTGTGTATCCCTTGTTACGTAAGTTAAATCATCTGCCAAGCGAAAAACCAATTTATGCAGAGCTTGATCAGGATTTATCTTTACAAAAGCCATTATGTTTTTTTCAGAAATCCTTTCATTATATTGATCAAAATGGTATTTCACGTGTGAAAATCCTAACTGGTCAGGCATCGTTTATGATTAAACCTATGTTACAGGCGAATGCATGGGTCATGTTGGAGTTTGCACCGCTAAGTATTCAGAAAAAAACATTAGTGGCTGTATATAAATTTTAGTTATGATTTAAATAAATCTATAGGTATCAGGCATATGCCACTCTCTATACGCTTTATCAAATCCATATTTACTGCGGTAGAGCCAATTTCTATGAAAACCGTGTGTTCCTTGAGATCATCAAAGACTGTTAATGAGACCCTAAAATAGACATGGATCAGCAGAAGTATATTATTGCTGTTAAGCAAATAAATATACTTGTATAGAATATTTATAAATATGCCAATATGGTATCATCAGAAGCAAGCAAAAAATTATAAAATGGAAAATATAATGGCCTATATTATTGAATGTTGTGGTCCTTCAAAAGATTATTTTTCAAATACAGAAATTTCTTTAGTCACAGACAATGACCTTAATTCTATTGAGCTAAAAGCATTGTTACTAAATAATATTTCTCCTGAATCTTGTAAAGAAAAAGCATATTTAATGTTAGAGGTTTGTTTAATCGCCTCTGAAAAAAAAGTATTAGATCAGCATCAATATTTACCTCAAAATGAAATATTATTTCTTTTACCACCAGTTTGCGGGGGTTGATAATGACGAAACAGTATCATTGTATTATTACTTCTGAGGATATTACGACTAATCAAGCGATACCCTATGTCGAAAGTAACGCCCATGGCGCTGCCTGTCACTTTGTTGGCATTGTGCGTGATCATAATCATGGTAGAGATGTCGTTGGTATTGATTATGAAGTCTGTGAACCTTTAGCAACAAATATTTTAAATCAAATTGCAGAAGAGACTATTAGTCGATTTCCCGAAGCAAAAATGTACATTTCTCACTATGTTGGATTTTTGAATGTTGGAGAAACTAGCATGCTGGTTAGCACTAGTACGCCGCATCGTGACGAAGCATATAAGGCAAATCGTTATATTGTTGAAGCCATCAAGCAACGTTGTCCTGTGTGGAAAAAAGAGCATTATGCCGACAACAGCATTGAATGGGTTAAAGGTTGTAAAATTAAACATGAGCACCTCTGAGTTTGTAGGGTTAGTACTTGCTGGCGGGAAATCTTCAAGGATGAAAACAGATAAATCATATTTAATATTTGAAAATAAGACGCTACTTGAGCGAGCGTATAATACTTTAATAGACACCGGAATTGCTATTGTTTTTGTTAGTGGTGAGCATGAAGGTTATTCTTGTATTAGTGATCAATGGTCTGAGTCCGGGCCGGCAGCGGCCATTGTCTCTACTTTGTTTTGTGAGACTATTTTACAATATGATTATCTGTTGGTTCTGCCTATCGATATGCCATTAATCTCGAGTGATCTTTTAGGTGAGCTAATGCAATCAAAGGATGATAAATCGATTGAATCCAGTTTTTTTGAAAATAAGCCATTACCATGTTGTATAAAAATTTCAGCCTTAAAAAAGACACTAAAATATTATCAAGAGCAACCCGATATTTCGCTTAAAAAGTTATTGACTGGAAAACTATGTAGTAACGAAATTAAGTATAATACTAACGGTACAGAATATTTTTTAAATATTAATACACCAACAGACCTTGCGGGCTTAAGGCTTAATTATGAAACTTAAATTGCAAAAAAATCTTATGGAATTTAAACTTTCTCAAGAAGAGAAATTAGAATTAAATATATCAGGTCAATCATTAGTAGAGAAAATCATACTACCAGATAATAAAGGTATAATTTATTCTATTGTGCTAATTTCAGATGAAAAGGAAAAATTTGATTTCAGTCATAATAAGGTTATATTATCTATTCCATGGAAAAAATTTAAAGAGTTAGAGATACCAGGTAAGAAGGGTATTTCATTTGAATTTGATTCATTAATAGTAACTGTAGTGGTGGATTTATTTCCAAGGAAAAAAAATGATAACTGATACATTCGGACGTAAATTCAACTATCTACGTTTGTCGCTGACCGACGTATGCAATTTCAAATGTCAATATTGCCTGCCAATGGGATATAGTGGCGAGAAATCCAGTCGTGAAAATTTTAT
>JBLIDR010000146.1:0-5707 GCA_047632655.1 Francisellaceae bacterium
TGCCAATTATTCTTGTTAATCGTGAATTTTGGGGGGGCTTGTTAGATTGGATTGAGGGTGTGATGCTTAAAGAAGGCACGGTTAGCCTTAAAGATATGAATTTATTATCTATATTAGATACTGCTGGTGAAATAGTCGAGGCTATTAATAATGGTGTTTCTAAAACTACTGATGTTGATGATGAGTTTAAATTTCAATTTTAGAGTTGAATGGATGTGTTGTTAGAAATAAAACTAACATAAGGTAATTCGTTTAGATTTTTTATACATAAATGGGCAGCATACATGAATGAAATAATTGCTGCCAAAGAGTACCCTGAACCATAGTAATCAAACCCTAAATAGAGTGTTCCAAAAGTAAATAAAATATTTAATATACAAAATAATAAATAGCACTTTAAGACTCCTTTTCTATTATCAAAATAGGCTAATATTATGGTAAAAAATAAAAAAAATATTTGGAAGGTTGCGCCTATTATGCCAAATCTAAAGATACCCATTTGGGTATAATTTACGTGAATAAATCTGAAGATATGCGGGGCTACTAAAATCAAAGTAATGGCAATAGAGGCTTGAAGGATAAATACAACAGTTGAATTTCGTACGAAACTATTAATTAATTTTTGTTGGTTATCATAAATTTTATTTAAATTGGCATTATTTAAGCAGTCATTAAAAAATTTAACATACTTTTGGTAAAAATCAGTTTCTATTTGGTAAACAAAAATAGCTAGAGCGGGAACGATTGATAAATAAGCCAAAAACATTGCGCTATCATAGTTTGGATACATATAAAAAGTAGAACTACCTTTTGCTTTCAAGGCTTGGGGCGAAAACCACATGATAAATTTATCTGCCCAAGATCCAAGATTATATAATAAGCCAGATAGAGCAAGCTCCCAATATTTAGAGAAATATTTAAGAAATTTTAATGGTTCTTTAGGGCGGTAAGGATATTCAATTAAAATACGCGCGCCCATTATTGCAACAATGAGAGATAGACCAAGATTAAAACCAAAAATCATTCCAAGCGTTCCATAGGAGTCTGCTAAATAGCTTGAAGTAATAACAGCAATAATGATCCCAGCAAGAAATGAATAAGTTGTGACACCATAATTTTTCATGGCAGACAAAAAAATCCCGGCCAGCCAAATCATAATGATGAGCATATAGTTTGAAACAGCATTGATGGCGATAAGAGAAGTGATTTTACTGTAAAAAAAATAATACCAAATTGATAGTGGTAGTTGAATTATGGTTATTACTAATGCCGCACCATATAACATTCCTATGGAGTACGTTAGATCTTTACTATGAATTTCATTTGCTAAAAATCTAGTACAGACCATGTATATGGGGCCAGTAATTATCAAAGAAAAAGCGAAGTTATATATTATAATTGAACGGAAGATTTCCACAGCGCCATGTGATGTGAAATAATCTCCAGCGGCAATTATAATCCCTAGCGATAGTACTGTAAATAACCAAGGGCCAGATGAGGCTATTACGGCATGGGTAAATGCTTGCATTGAACCAATAAGATTGTCTTTCTGGCTTAATTTTTTAAGAACAAATCCAATACCAGCCATCTTTATTTAACCCCATTGTTTATAAGAGATTGATATAATTTTTTATATGACTTGTGTTGATCAATTTTATTATAATATTTTTCTACTCTAGTCATAATATTCACTGAATAATTCTGGTATATATTGGTATTAACAAATAATTTTTGCATGGCGTTGGCTAATGCTTTTGGGTTAGATAATTCACACACAATACCGGCATGACCTATTGCTGGATGCTCATCATTTCTACCTTCTATGATTTCACGACATGAGCCAACATCAGTTGTTACGGCAACTGTTCCACTTGCACCGCACTCTAGTAAAACTAGTGGTTGGGCTTCGCTTAAGCTTGATAGGACTACTATATCAATTTTTGGTAAATATTCACAAATATCTACTTTGCCGGTAAATGTGAAATTATTTTTAAGGTTTTGTGCTTTAACTAAATCGTTGCATTCAGCATAATATTCTGGATCTTCATCTGTTGGTCCCATCATTAGTGCTTTAACATTAGGAATTGACTTAGATAATATAGCAATTGACATTATGTAAGCTTTGATATCTTTAATTGGAACGACTCTACCAATTAATGCAACAGTTGGAGGGTGGTCTTTAGCTTTTTTAATATTGCTATATTTTTCATAATCAATGCCATTAGCGATTATCATTAACTTTTTCTTATCAGCACCGTCTTCAATTTGAAGGTGATGATTACCTTCATATAGAGTAATTATTTTATCACTAGCATCATAAGATAATTTGGAGTATGAATAAAAAGCATCCATCCAGAAGTCGCGTAATTCTTTTGTTGGGTTTGATTCAATATTTAAACTCATGGCTTCTTCTCCATCAAGCCATTCAGCAGAAGCCAATTCAATTCTGCGTTCGTTCGTATAAATCCCATGCTCTGTTAATAAACAAGGGTTTTTAGTTTCCACATGGGCTCTAGCTAAATAAAGTCCAGCATAACCAGTGCAAACTGAATGGTAGATTTTTGCTTTAGGCAATTCAGATAAAAGAATCGAAAACATGCTGCTAATTATTGCACGCCATGACCAAAAGTAATTTATAAAACTAGCATTTGGATAGGATTCATTATACATTTCAATTAACAGTTTCCAAGATTCCTTTGAGTTGAGTAAAAAGTCAGATGAATATTGATTTTCGTTATTGTTGATAATTTTTATAAGGTCAATCAAGCTACTCATGGAGCTTGATGTGCTATGAAGCTGTTGTAGTGGTTTCTTCAAATCCCTGAAAACATTTGTGGCTTTATCTTTAGTTCGTTCTTTTGTTCCAGGAAATGGTTGCTGTAACGTGATATCAACCTTATATAAAATATTTTTAGGCATGGTATATTTATGTGCCTTTTCAACATTTGGTGGCATTAAACAGACTAAACAGAAAGTTAAATGACTTTGCTCTGTAATTAATTCATGTACCCACGATGATACTCCCCCAGAAACATAGGGGTATGTTCCTTCTAGTATTAAACATATATCATATTCTTGATCACTAGGTTTCATTGGGCTTTGTCCAAAGAGTTACTGACTCCATCGCCATTATTTCGGCTGCAGCATCGCCATTTATTTTATCCTTATATACTATGCAAAATTCACTAAGCTTGGCATATTCCTTTAGTCTATATAATACTTCTAAATACCATAAGAAAATTTGTGGGTTTATATAATTATTTTCTTGGGCTTTTAAAACAAGGTTAAGTTTTTTCAATGCTTTTTGATTTTCATTTATACGTAGATATAATCGACCGAGTGTTAGATCAATATTTTTAGAGTTCTTACTCGTTACTTTTTGATAAGCACTATAGTACTCAATTGCCTTTTTATAAAACTCATTAATATAAGATTCATCAGTTAATATTCCGCAATATGCATAGGTGTCACAGTGTTGCGCAAGGCTATAGAGTACTTCAGGGTTTTTAGGCTCATTTTTCAACGAAGATTCTAATGCAATTAATTTTTTCGAAAATGTTGATTCAATATTTGCAATAACTGTTGCCGCTTGTACGCGTATACTATTTTCTTTATTTGTTACTGCTTGGCGTAAAAGTTTAGCTAAATTTGGAGAAAAATATTTAGCAATTTTAGCAATGACTAATCTTTTTTGATGGGTTGTTCCACCAGTAATTACATCAGATAATGATGCCAGATTGCTTTTATCGTTAAAGTCTTCTTGTGAAGAAAGTAAACGAAAGTATAATTTTTCATTTTCAGTTTCCTCTTCTAGGAGGCTTAAATCAAAGAGCCAATTTAAATCTGCATTACGATAAAATATCCAACAAGTTATGGCTGTAATAAAGCAAATTATTGAGCCGAGAATACCAGTTATTAAAGTCAGAAAAAATAAATATAAGAAGAGGCGTTTGTCGATTTTTAAAAATTGGATAATCAAACATACTGTTAACAATAAAATAGAAATAATAAGGTGAATTATTAAGAAAGTTATTAAACTGATTTTTTCTAAGAAAATCAGGTAACTAATGTAATATTCAGTAGCAATTGTGAAAGCGCATAGGCACAGCAGTATTAAAAAGTAATTTGAACTGACATTAGCCTTATCAGTCTGTTTGATTTTGTTCTGTTTCATATTATGAATACCAAGCTACAGTTCTTTACAAATAACTTGAATTGGTATTTTATTTTCAGTAAATTCACTAAAATTTCTTTCTATATTGGTTAACGAATTTCTGACTTTTTCAAAGTGATTGCTTCTGATTAAGAGATGATATTTATTTCTTTGATCTGAAGAGTAGAGTATTACATCTGGTGGTGTAGAGATTTTGACTGCTTCTAATAATGATAATACTGGATTGATATTATATTTTTCATTAAGCAAATCAATACTGATTTCAACTGAGTACAAAGGGAAATTAAATTTTTTAGATAGGCCAAGTAAAAAATTGCGTTGATGTACATAATAACTTTTAGTGTATACTTTGGTTTCTTGATTGATATATTGGTTGTCTTTTATTTTTTGATATTTAATAGAGTTAGTATATGCAGATCCAATCCAGTCACATAAGGCACAAAAAGTTGTAATGGTTGATATGTTTAGATCCATGAAATCTAATCTCTCAATTTTAATCATACCCCAAATATTGCCTGTAGCTTTATGTTTTAGGCTACAAATCAGGATACCTTCATTGTTTATAATTTGTTGTTGTTGGTGGTTTGTAATGCTTAAGTATTGGTAATTGTCAGATAATATTTCTTGATATAATCTTGTTTCATTCCCTATAACATTCTGGAAATTATCATTTTCTTCCCAGCCGAAGGAATATATTTTCTTAAATCCTTGTTTATGATTTCTATATATTGAGAATGACTTTGGACTCAATGTTTCAGAGATTACAGTTGGTATTTTTTTAAATAGCCATTCTTTTGAAAGGCTTTGACTGTTTGAAAGTACAGAGTATCCTTTTGATGAACTGGTGAGTTGGCTTGCCATTCTTTTTTCTAACATTTCTTTTACAGATTTTAGGCGATTGTAACCTTCTGTGATTTTATGTTCTCTCTTAGTTGAGATTGCAAACTTATTGCTGAGTTCTTCATGTTGAGAAATGTGTTTTGATCTGAGTAAGCCAATTATGACACTGGTGACAAACCACATTAATGGATTAATTATGACATACAAATAATAATTATAGGTAGTTTGGTCAATCAATTGTGGTGGTATGTTGTTAATCAATAAAACCAAAGAGCAGATGATGGCGCAGAATACTGATTCATTAACACCATATTGAGCTGCAATTAATATAATAATAATCCAATATGGGCTTGGGTTGATATCAAAAAACCTATTGGTGTTACCAGACATAATGACAATAATAAGAAGAACTACAATAAAAATAATAATTTCGATTATTGCAGACGCTCTAAGCCCTAAGATATATCGTTTACCTGAGTTTATTTTCATAGAAGCCACAAAATTTATTTATTCCACAGCATACTATCAAATTTAAAGTTAAATGCACGATTTTTTTTGTACATGATTTTCGTAAAGCTAGCTGAGATTTATCCTACAAGAAAAAATTAAATATATATTTTAACCTAGCAATTTTATAGATTAAAAGTACCAGAAAAAACGCGCCCCTATGGTGTCAGAAAAGCTATTTTGGAA
>JBLIDR010000147.1:0-5704 GCA_047632655.1 Francisellaceae bacterium
CTCTAGCCATATCTAACCAATTATGTAAATGTTTATTATCTGGCAATAATTCTTTAATTTTTTGGTCAGTTTTATAAATATCTTCCGGGTCTCCAGAAAGAGCGACCCATCTAAATGGCCCAACACCACGACAAAATAATGGTCTAATATAAGCCGGTACGAAACCTGGGAAATCAAAAGCATTGGTTACCCCTTCACCCAGAGCCTCTTGGCGAATGTTGTTACCATAATCAAAAGTAGGAATACCTTGTTGATGAAATTTCAACATAGATCTGACATGAACAGCCATAGACTCTTTAGCTTTTTGAATCACTAATTTAGGATTTTTTTTACGTTCTGCTTTAGCTTGTTCCATCGTCCAGCCAATTGGTAAATAACCATTCAATGGATCATGGGCACTGGTTTGATCTGTCACAGCATCCGGCTTGATGCCTTTTTCTAGCATTGCAGGTAAAATTTCAGCAGCATTGCCTAACAAACCAACAGAAATCACTTTTTTATCTTTAATGGCTTGATCAATCATAGCCAAGGCTTCGTCTAAAGTTTTAGCCTTGTAATCTACATAACGTGTGCGAATTCTAAAATCAATCCTAGTTTCGTCACATTCGATAGCTAACATACAGGCACCGGCCATTACAGAGGCTAAGGGTTGAGCTCCTCCCATACCACCAAGACCAGCAGTTAAAATCCATTTACCACTTAAGTCACCATTGTAACTTTGACGACCCATTTCAACAAAAGTCTCATACGTTCCTTGCACGATTCCTTGTGAGCCAATATAAATCCAAGACCCTGCTGTCATTTGACCATACATCATCAAGCCTTTTTTATCTAACTCTTGGAAGTGATCCCAAGTCGCCCAATGCGGTACAAGATTTGAATTTGCAATTAAAACTCTTGGTGCATCTTTATGTGTTTTAAAAATACCAACTGGTTTTCCAGATTGAACCAATAATGTTTCGTCTTCTTCAAGATCTTTTAAAGAACGAATAATTTGATCATAGCATTCCCAATTTCTAGCAGCTTTACCTATACCACCATAAACCACCAGTTCATCAGGATTTTCTGCAACATCAGGATGAAGATTGTTCATCAACATCCTCAACGGAGCTTCTGTTAACCAAGATTTTGCGTTTAATTTGGTACCTGTAGGTGCTTTGATGTTTTTATGCAATTCAATCTCCTTTGTTATTTATCTTTAGCAAGATTTGTTAATGTCATGTCTCTTAACTTAACCATTTTGGTTTTTTTAATTATTTTGTAAGTAAATAACAAAATGAAAAAAATTATTACTCCACTATAAGTTGCAATGAAACCATCAAATGTTGCTGTGCCGTCAAATATGGCAAATATTTGCTGTCCAACCATAATTACCGCTATAAAAACCATTGCGAATATTGGTGCAAATGGAAACCAGCGCGCACGGTAGGGTAACTGTTTCAAATCTTTGCCTTGAATAATATATGCCTTACGGAAGCGGTAATGGCTCAGACAAATTCCAAACCATGCAATATATCCAGCCAAACTAATAATATTAATAAGCCAACTAAAAATCAAACCACTATCAAACGTTGATGCAATGATTAAAATCATACAAATACTAGCTGTAACCCATACCCCAACGATTGGCACACCTTGTTTGTTAATTTTTTGTAAAAATGAAGGGCCTTCTTTTGATTTCCCCATATGCCATAGAACCCTTGAAGCTGTATACATACTTGCATTAGCTGCTGAGATAATCGCGGTAATGACAACTACATTCATTATTGATGCTGCATATTTAATTCCAGCATCTTGAAAAACTATGGTAAATGGGCTAGTTGCCACATTAGAATTTGGATTCACTAATAATTGACTGGTGTAAGGAATGAGAAAACTGATCACTGCAATAGCTAAAATATAAAAAATCATAATACGCCAAAAAACACTTTTAATTGCCTTGGGAATTGCTTTTTGTGGATTTTCAGCTTCTCCTGCGGCTATACCAATTAACTCAGTACCTTGAAATGAGTAACCAGCAACTAGAAACACACTGAAAAAACCAAACCAACCAGCATGAAAAGGTGCATCACCTAGCGTGATATTTTTAAAACCAACCGCCCCTTGATCACCCACTAAACCAACAATCATCAAAGCTCCAACAATAATAAAAATTATTACCGCAGAAATTTTAACGAATGCCATCCAATATTCAGTCTCTCCATATAATTTAACTGCAGTTAAATTGATGGCTAAAATCAAACAAAAAAAGGCGACAGTCCAGACCCAAATATCAACATGAGGAAACCAGTATTGCATGACAAAACCAGCCGCGATTACTTCTGAAGCCACGACTAACACCCAATTAAACCAATAATTCCAACTCATGGCAAAGCCGAATGATTTATCTACATATTTAGCTGAATATTCACAAAATGATCCAGTGGTCGGAGAATAAGCAGCCATCTCGCCTAAGCTTGCCATTAAGAAATATACTATAAAAGCTACCAGTATATACCCCAACATGGCTCCGCCAGGGCCACCGTCATGAATTGCACCACCACTGGCCAATAATAAACCGGTACCAATGGCACCACCCAAGGTCATCATTATTAAGTGACGTGGTTTTAAATTACGTTTTAGCTTGTGCTTAACAATCATGCAAATACTCCATTAAAAGACAGCTTGCTAATTTTGCAGTTTGATTATTAACATCATGTCTAGGTGATAGCTCAACAATATCTAAGCTAACAACTTTATTACTATCTTTAAGTAAACGTAATGCTTTAATAACATATTCGGCTTCAATGCCAAGAGCTTGTGGTGCGCTAACACCTGGGGCTATACTTGCTTTAAAAACATCTAAACAAACCGTTACATAAATTTTATTATTTTTATTAATGGCTTTTTTTATAAAACTTAAATCATCTGGGTCTGAGTTAATCTTTTCAGCTAAGTAATATTCAAAATTATTCTCTTGTGCATACTCAAAGAGTCTTTTCGTATTAGCAAACGGCTGTATGCCAGTACAATAATATTTTAATTGCTTACCATCTGCTTTCAACATTTCATTAGCTTGAAAAAATGGTGTTCCTGAGCTACCAAGCTTTCCCTCAACTAAAGGGCGTAAATCAAAATGAGCATCAAAATTTAATATACCGACAGCTTCTTCACCAAAATGTTGATGAATACCTTGATAATGCCCCCAAGCTGTTTCATGCCCGCCACCAATCACAATTGGAGTTAAACCCATTGATAGAATTTTGGCTACACAATTTTTAAGTTCAAGTTGAGCTAACTCTAAATCACCATTAATGCATCGAACATTACCAGTATCATAAATATCAAAGTCATCATGAATAGGCAACTTTGCGAAGGTTTTCCTAAAAAAAATTGGCCCATCTACTGCGCCAAGATTACCTAGGTTTCTTCGAACACCTTCATCAGATTGGAAACCTAATAAGGCATATCCATGTTTATATTGTTGTAGGTTTTTAGCTTCTGATAAATCTAAATATTTGACTTGTTGGAATAAATATTCTTGTGGAAATGCATCTATCCTGCCTGACCAAATTGATTTATCAGTTGTAGGAAAATACAGACTTCTTTTGTCACTCATAAAATCATCCAATATACAAAGAATAAGCTGAAATTAGAGGCTATAGTTTACACTTAAAATCTGCTGTCAGCAAAATATTTGAAGTATGAAATAAAATAACAATTTATATTTGTGTGTGGAGAATTATAAAAAAATAAAAGACTCAAGCGGGTATTAATCACCCTTACTCTTTGGTAAAATTTTATAAAGTTGTAAAGAATAAATATTTAAATCTACCTACACCTAATTTGTTGATATACTAAATTATGCTTTAAACTAATTTTACGCCATAAGAATGAATCATTTTAATTTCTTTATTTTACTCTGCTTGATCACAGCACTAGCAAGCTTTATTAATTTTAAATATTTAAAGCTGCCTAAATCAATTGGACTTACCATTATTAGTGTTGCCTTATCTCTATTAGTTTTCACTGCAATACGATTTATGCCAGAATTTTTTTCACCGATTTATCACCAACTCAATAGCGTTGACTTTAAAAATCTTGTCTTAAATGGAATGTTAGGATATTTACTTTTTGCTTCAGCAATGCATCTGAACGTTATGGATTTAAGAAAACATTTCATTGCTATTTCATCTCTAGCGAGTATAGGGGTATTAATCTCTACATTTATAATCGGAACGATTGCTTGGATTCTCGCACCATATATCATCCATGCTCAAGTCCCATATGTTGTATGTTTACTTGTGGGAGCCATTACTTCACCAACAGATCCAATTGCTGTTTTTGCCGTATTTAAAACAAATAAAAATATTCCTCTCGACACTAAAACACGCATCGCTGGTGAGTCTATGTTTAATGATGTTGCTGCTATCGTTTTAGTTGCCATACTTGTTTCAATCGCATTTCCCGGTCAAAATATCCAGCCGACTTTTGGAAACATAATTATTCTGATTCTTCGTGAGGGTGCTGGTGGTGTTTTATTAGGTTTGTTAATTGGTTTTATTGGTGATTGGTTTATGCGTCAAACCGATGATGGACAAACACTTATTATTCTATCACTAGCTTTAGTTAGTGCTGGTTTTTGGTTGGCTCAATCACTTAATGTTTCTGGCCCTTTAACTATGGTTATGACTGGGATTATTATAGGTAACAGCAAACGCAAGTTAGAACAGTCAAAACGTGCAACCATGACTTTAAGCCATTTCTGGGAAATCATTGACGAACTTCTCAATGCTTTTTTATTTGTGTTAATTGGTATCGAAATACTAGAAATGAAATTTTCTATCGCTTTAATTATAGCCGGATCAATAGGTTTTATTGTTACCATATTCGCACGATATATTAGTGTTTTCATTCCTATGCTTTTGATAGAAAGAAAAATTGACGCTAGGTTTTGGAAAAACAATTTAATAATGACCTGGGGTGGGCTAAGAGGCGGCATTTCTATTGCCTTAGCACTTTCGATTCCATATGGAAATAATCAATATGTTTCAGTTACATTTTCAACTATCTATTTAACTGTGTTGCTTTCCATACTCGTCCAGGGGTCAACTTTCAAGCTGCTGTTGGATAAGGTTTATAACAAGGATTCAATACAATAATAGATTACACCAAATTGACCTACCACCTTTTTTGGCCGAGCTTTCTCGTTGCGAATTAGAAATGATTTTACTTAAATAATCAACTCACTGAAGAAACCTAATCTTTATTCTACTTTTCCGTAATCGACGATCCTGCTTTATTATCAAGGTATTTATTCCCCTCCCTTTGGGGTATAAGTGGAATCAAAGTGAAGCGTAATGCAAACAAGTTAAGTTAAAGCTTCATACCCCACTGCTTGCCGGGGTTGTTGATTTCAAAATATTGCCTCTATCCATATTTTCGGACATTCTCTGATGATTTTGTATTCTATATATTATTATATGAGTTTATAAAAAACTTTTTTAAAGTATAAGATATAAATCTATCCGTATAAAAAATAGATATATCCCTTTATCTATAGGATCATGGACCATGGTGCAGTCTTGTATTATTCATTTAAACACTTTGAAAGCATATTATTGACCTGCAATAAATATAATAAAAGTAATATATAACTACTAATATTTTTTTTATGCGCTTTAATTATAACTGTGTAATGTTAAAACCTTATGACTATAGAAAG
>JBLIDR010000148.1:0-5674 GCA_047632655.1 Francisellaceae bacterium
AAAGTCAGGTGCAATTGTAAAAATAACGCCATTACAAAATTTAGGAATATCATTTGAAACACCTAAAGTCAGCACTATCGAAATATTAACCTTTGAGCTAACAGCAATAGACACTGATGGCGCCAATACCAAAGAAACAATCACTGTAACGGTATTACCTTCCGAAGCGGAAATCCCACAACATGTTTTACTACTAACCAACGACAGAATTAACGAAGTTAAAAGAAAAATAGCAGAAGACGGTAGTGCGTGGAACGATCTCACAAGTAAAATTGATAATTATTTTGTCAAAATTCCATATAATTCAGGAGAGTTCGCTGCTAGCTTTGCTTTAGCTTTTTATGTATCTGGTGAAATAAAATACATGGAAAGGGTTATTGAGTTATTAGAACACACCTACTTTAGTGAACCAGGTACTGGCTGGAAACATTACAAAAACCGTAATATTTTTAGAAGCGCATCTCGCTGGGCCATTATGGGATATACATGGATAAAGTCATATATATCGGAAACTCAACAAGAAAAAATAGAAAGCTTTTTTTCCCTATGGGGTGAGTACTGGCTGGAATATATTGATTTTAAAAACGACTTTGAAAGCTTCAGAGTTGGAGATAGTGATGAGCTTACATCACTTGCTGAAAACCTAACACTATTAGGTTATGCCCTTAGTGACTCTCCAGAGCACACTAATTTAAGCCAACAACTTTTAAGCGCAGGAGACACTTTACTTAATCGTTTTGTAATTGAATATTATATGAAAGACATAATGGCAGGCGGGGCTTGGGCCGAAGGCTCAGATTATAGCCCTGCTACACAAGCGCATTGGATGAGAATATTTATGATCAACCAAGATCAGCGCGGCATTCCTTATCCGACAAATTATGCTCATGACGCTCTTCAAGCGCTTATCCACCAAACACTTGCAAACTATTCAGGTGTCTATAAATATGGCGATGAAGAACGCGCGACCGATTATGAGCCTGTGTTTGACGACAATCGTTACCAATTTGCCTTTGAATTAATGGGTTTATTAAAGGATGAAGAAGATGTTGCGCAAATGACCCAATGGTTCAGCACGCTATTAACAAATGAGGATTATAAAAAAACGTCAATAACCACTCATTTTCAACGCTTATTACACCATGATCCAAAACTTATAAACAACGTGCCTGTTTTCCCAGAAAATACAATCAACATATCACCTGGGATAGGCCTTGTGAGTAGTAGAAGTGATTGGACAAACTCAGCTACTAACTTATATTTTATTAACAGAAAACTTCGTGTTGATCATGAGCATAGAGATGCATTATCGTTCGATTTAGCCTATAGAGGAAACTGGATTACTAAAGAAGTTACAGGGTACAGTGGCGTTGCAGCATCGAGCTTAGCGCATAATACAATTTTAATAGAAAATGCTGATAGTGGTTCATCAAGTCCAACTCTTAGGGCTGCAGGAGCACCAAAGTATCAGCACATATTCGACGATGAGTACGTAACATTAATTTCTGCGGACGCTACTGATACATATAATATGTCAGGCTATTATGCCACTAACTATGCAGATTTAGTTAACAGACAGTTAGCCTTTATTAAACCCGGAATAGTAATAACATACGACCATGTAATCACAAAACCTGACCAAATAAAAGATTTAATCAAATATAGTGACCTTGGATTAACACAAGGCATGAGACACACAAGGTGGATAAAAAGCATCCAACATTTTCAAGTGAAGCCAGAAAGACAAGTACCATTAAATAACACTTTTGTCATCAATGACGACAAGAACAAAGTATTATTTCAAAACATTTGGCCAATAAATACTAGTATAGAAGTAGTTGATGAAAAAAAATTATGGGGTGATATCGCTGATTATCAAATACCGGACAATCAAAAAAAATGGCACTTAAGCATTGCTAATAGCGCCAAAACACCAAATAGTGAACTTATAAATATTATACAATTTTCCTCTACAAACGAAGATATCGAATTTGATCAAAACCCCATCATGATGACAAAAGGGAATGGATTAATACAAAGTGGTAATGTAATAGGTGTGGCTATCTCTTCATCTACAGAAAAATTTATAATATTATTTAACCAATATCCGAATAATATTATAAAAAATGTTCAATATATACTCCCGAATGGCTATGATAATGCACTAGTGTACGGGATTGGTATTGAGTTGAAATAGGACATAATAAATTCGATTTCAAACATTTTAAATTTCAATAGCTACATTAGAAGCCTTTAAAGTTAACATGCAAAAAGGAATGCTTTTAGCAGGTGTAAGCTGCCTGTTTTCCTTAACAAAAATTATTAGTAAGTAAACACTGTTTGCAATACATCAACCTACTATCATCTTTATCTTCAGACTTCCTTGAGTTGGCATGGAACATCAGTTATTTTAGGTTCTCTTTTATATAGATAAAGCTATAAGAAGGACTGCTTAGGTGGTGGCTATTATCCTGAATTAAAAAATTTATAATCAAAAAAGACAAATAATGATGAGATTACTAATAGTAATTAAATTAATAAGTATTTTATGTATATTTATTATACCAACAGACCTACATTCGCAAGAAAATACTATTCAATTTTCAGCGCCAGCCGATGAAACATTTTTTATTCTACCAATACCAAATAACAAAATGCCATTGCATTCAAAAATTTCGATTGATATAGAAGGTAAAAGCTTAGAACACGAAAGTAGCGTCTTAACGCTTTGGTATAACCATAATAAAAATGAATTCATTCGATTACTTACTATTAAATTAGAAGGCTCTAACGACCATAGTAATACAAAAATTATAAACTATGGATTAAAATGGGTACCTACAAATAGAAGTCTTGGTCTAAAAAAACTAAACATTGCAAGCTCTCCTTTCCTGATATCCCCCTCAAAGCAGTGGTTAGCACAAAGCATTTTATTGCAGCCTAAAATAAATAAACTCGACACTCATTGGTATACTAAACCACAATCGCTTTATGCCAACTTTGTAACAAATGAAGCACTGCTTAATGAAAAGGGTTACCCAAAAAATAAATTTTCACAATGGTTATTTGACCGACCTAGGGCAATCTACCAGCTATATATACTCACTGAAGATCCTAAGTGGCTTAAAGAAGGCACAAAGTTAACAAAATATTACTTAGCAAACATCGACGATACCGGCCAATTTAAATTAAAAGATAGCTACGACTTAAAGTACTTAATGCCTAATGGGTTACTTTATTACTACTTGCTAACCGGTGATAAAGAAGTAATAAGTGTATTAAAAACTTTTTATGATAGAGCATTAAGTTGGGATCCCACCTACGATGGTGGACATAGATTCTGGACTGAACGTCACCAGGCAGCGGCATTAAATATTGCGATTGCCTACTGGGAAGTAACCGGTAGTCTCGAAGCTAAAAATCGAATAGATGAAATTATTGAAGCTACGGTACAAATGGTTTTCAATCCCAGAGAGAATTGGCCGTTAAGAGGTTGTCCTCAGCATACCTATAAATCACATGAAGGTAAGGCCGGTGATTCTCCCGTCTGCTCGCCATGGATGATGGCTTTATTAAGTGACGGTTTATGGCGCTACTATCGCCTTAGCGAGGATAAAAAATCGGCCGCATTACTTAATGCTTTTGGTGATTTCATGCCGCATTATGGTATTCATTTCGCTGACGATAGATTAAAAAACATGGTACTACCTCTTTATCTATCTTCAATGGATGATAAACGTCTGCAAATTAAAGACCAATGGACTGACCGCCAGCATGCATGCGATGTGGCTAGTCTCATTGGAAAGTCTTTATATATAAAGAAAAAAACAACTGAAGATACTTATATACTACAAGAGCTTTTTAGCGTGTTTGTTCAGCAGTGCAAAGACATTAACAAAAAATATCGAAACAAAAAACATGACTATTTACCTATGTTACCGCCAAGGCGTTTTGGTTGGACATACTCAACCACCAGCGATTTACCTTGGTTAGAATCATGGTTGAACTCACACGGCACACAATGACTTTGATAACAAAAAATGAACAAGCGACTAACAATATTCAGTGGCAATTAATTACGACTTATGATGACTTAAGTGCCCTTTCGCAGCAGTGGCAAACATTAGCGCAGCAGTCTTCAGCGGCGAGTCCATTCTCTTCCCCTCTATGGCTGTTAACTTGGTACCGTACTTATTGGCAAAGTAATTGGACGTTAATGACCTTAGCTGGTTACATTGACAACAACTTAGTCGTTATATTGCCTTGTTACGTCCAAAATTCATTACAGTGGCCGCACTTAAAGGTGTTGCACCCTTTAGGGCAAGGGGAAGTAGAAGAAGCAGAAATTTCATCGGAATACTGTGACGCTATAATAGCAAAAAAATTTGAAGCGACAGTATTACCCGAACTACAAAAGAAATTAGCTGAACTCGATATAGATAAAATACTTTGGAATGCTGTTTTACAAAACAGTCATATTAAAGGTATATTAGAAACAGTTTTCAGATATACCGCAGTAACAAAGCATAGTCGATATTGTATTGAGCGCTCAAAGTGGACACTACAAAACTTAAGTAAAAATACCCGAGCACGATATAAGCGCTCGAATAATCAATTAAAAAAAATCAATGCTACCTATCATTGGGTTGCTCAGCAAGAGCATGAGACTTATACCACACTGCTTATTGAATATCATCAAAGCCTTTGGAAAAGCAGAGGTAATAAAGGTGCCTTCGCGCACAAAGACTTTAATCGTTTTCATGATACATATAGAGCTAAAAATACGATAGAAATAAGCGCTATTACCGTTGATAACACTCCAATTGCTATTAACTATTATTTTTTCGATGATACAACACTATATTTCTATCAATGCGGTTGGAACAGTAAAGGTTATGCAAATTTTTCATTAGGCTTGTCTTTACACCTGTGGAGTATCGAAAATTGCCCTTACAAGTATTACGATTTTATGATGGGAGAGATAAAGAATAGCTACAAAGAAAAGTTTGGTGCTTATCGAGAACCAATGACCGATTTAGACGTTAAGGTAAACCCTAAAAAAGTCTTTATAGATAGATTGATGCGTAAAGTTATAAAATGAATCAAAAAAACTTAATCATTCAACATATAATTTTTAAGTATTAACTCTGCTATTTATTAGAAAGAGATTAAATAAACCAATATATACATAAATTAAATTTTCATTTTATAATAAATCACTCCATTTTCTACTTCTAGCTAATAAATATCCTGTATTATGGCTCCTCGTTTATGTTTACCACCTAAGTGAGGAATATTAATGTTATGGCCAAATATACCACTATAATAAAAAACACAAATTCTACTTTCGCGTTTATTCTACTTTATCTCTACACTATCGCTGTGTTTATAAGACCTCATGAAATGTTTCAAGTAAGTGTAGATTGGATTGTAGTTATGATTCTAATAATATCTTGCTCTATTGTTACTCTTATCTTTCATCGGCCTTTACAGTGGACTATTCATCATTGGCTATTAGTTATGTTGCTGCCCTTTATCGCACTCTCTGGTTTTGTAAACGGTTCCGGTGCAATAGGAATTGGTGAAGCACAAAAAATGATTGCTGCCGCGATTATCCCTTTATTTTTATTTTCGACTTGTGTAACAAGTGTGAAACGACAAAAATATTTGATGG
>JBLIDR010000149.1:0-5657 GCA_047632655.1 Francisellaceae bacterium
TCAGCTAAATGATTTAACCGAACCGCGCCTACCACGTTCATTCGGGTACGACTGCCTGTGGTCTCAATGGGTTTATCTACCCCTTTACGTATCCATCCAGATGACACTTTAGTCGCTTGGGTAGGACACACTGCATCCATGAATAAAATAGGCTCATCATCTGATACGCTATCCCGTAACGTTTTATATTCTACGATAAACGCAGCTTGCTTTTGCTCATCAAACTTATGAGACACACCTTTGGCTGTTTGTAGCTAAAGCCGTTTTGGTGGAGCCATTTATTTAACCCAGACACTGAGTAGGTAATCTTCCACGTCTTTTGAATGTAGGCTACTATTTGATGGGCATGCACATGAGTGACTTCTGACAAGTGTGCAACCAATTGTTGGGTTTGCTCAGTATTTAAATGATCAGAGCCACCCCCCGCAGGCTTGAGTTTCAGACGTTTGGCGTAATCACCGATATGCCGCGTAATACTGGCTTCACTCTTAGGTAGTGCTTGTGCAATTTTAGCAATGGGCTACTCTTCACTACGCAACAACACCGCTTTAATACGGTCACCTTCATGTTTATCACGGGCTTTCGTATGCCGTGCTTCTAACGCCTTTTTTTGCTCAGGTGTGAGGGAAATATCAATTATGTATACAACCTGATCCTCAAGTCAGACAAATTCAAGCATTTTCACTGTTCACGGGTATATTCAACCACGTCACAATCTTTTGGTGCTAATAATTCGGAGGTTCGTTTTTTGAAAAAGATAATAATGGCCTTAACAAAAAGAAACAATAATAATGTATTTTGTATTTGAGCAATTAGGGGATTCAAATCCAATAGAGAAAATTTTTAATACTGTGCATTTCGATTTTGATTGTAATGAAATTTCCACATTCAAAAAAACAAGCTTTAATGGTTTATGTGCGATACCAACATAGTAATAAAATTTTTTTTGAACAATTGAATGTTTCCTTGACTCCATTTGGTAATAAATTTGTAACTTACCCAGTTGATGAATAGGTAGTTTTAGATAAAGATTTGAAGAGTTGCATTAAACAATTGGTGCTTTTCTCTGAACTTACTAACGATGGTACTCTTGTCAATTAGCTGAAAAAAACTTTGAAAAATAAAGTATTATATTTTTTCGTTAGATAGGACAGGGCGAAAGCAAGTATCGCCTGAGCAACCGTCAGGATTTTCGATCCTTGAGAGTATAATCAAACAGCTTTAGTCAAGCCGTAACCTACTATTAAGTTTGCTATGAGAAGCTTTAAGGCTAATTAAAATTTGGGAGTGATGTTCATGATGTGAATATCTTGATGCCTTTGTTTCTTAAAACCAAGCAATCTCTATTATCACTGGTATTGATACAAATACACTATAAGTTGCATCAGGAGCCAATTGAACTGTCAACGATAATTTGCACCGTTAGTGGGGTGTTTCTGTGAATGAATAACCATGCTGTATTCTGCATCAGTATTCAGCAGAAAACATAGTCTCTTTGCGATATACAAGCTTGAACTTGTTAGAAGGATGAAAAGTCTTCCGATGGTGGTAACAAAAGAAAGCATAAGCAAAGAAATCACACGATAGTTACTGAAAAATTATTTGATACAAGTAATGGATGATTTAAATCTTTTTAAATTGATTATGTGAACTAAGAAGCTAGTGAATTGAAATTACAATTCACAAAAAAATGTGAAGTAGTATATTTTTTAACCATACAGAAAAAATAAGCTGAGGATGTGAAATGGACACTGATAATATCGTAAGTGCAATCATTGTAACTCATAATCGCAAAGAGTTACTTCCAAGAGCTGTTGCATCTGCGATATCTCAAAGTTACAAACATATCGAAGTCATAGTTGTTGACGATGGTTCCAACGATGGTACAGAAGAGCTTGTAAAAACTATGATTGAAGATGGTGTTAGACTGACATATTTAAGGCACAATACACCCAAGGGAGCTTGCGCAGCCAGAAATTATGGTATTAGCAAGGCCAAAGGAAAATATATAGCCGGTTTGGATGACGATGATGAATGGACTGAACTGAGAATTGAATTGTTACTGGCAGCGTATGAACCTAAATATGCTTTTGTTTGCGCAGGAGATGAATGGCGAAGTGAAAATGGTAGTAGTTTTGTCAAGCGGGATAGTGAAATAGCCCTTAATAATATCTTATTTGAGAATGTAGTTGGTAATCAGATATTAACAACAAAAGATAAGTTAATGTCTATTGGAGGGTTCGATGTAAACATGCCAGCTGCTCAAGATTATGATACTTGGATTCGATTAATTGAAACTCACGGTTCTGCACTGGCGATACCTGAGGTCCTTCAAATAATGTACCTTAGCGATAATATCCCTAGAATTACGACTTCATCATCGAAATTTACGGGATATTTGAAATGTTATTTAAAACATAAGCATTTAATGAACTCGACACACCGCCGTTTTCAATTGTTTATTATATATAAGGCTAGGAACAAAAAGATGTCACTAAAAACCTTTTTTGTACTATTTGATTTATATCGTCCGTTTTTCAAAATAAAGAACTTACTATTTTAAATGTTTCATTTTTAATTAAGTTAACAATTAAAGTACTCAAATACATCTGATGATTTACAATACATGATACTTAACGATATAAATAGATTCGTTGTCAAGGTTTGTGATGAAAATAAATTCACGAGGAAGATAGAAAAAGTATTTGAAGGTAACGCTAACTATTCCGTGTTTAGCGAGCAAGTGTTAATTAAATCGAGACAAACCGAGCTTCTTGTTGTGAAAGAAAATTGGAAAGATTTAATTATAAAATTAACTTAATTGTCATTATATAAGGATTGTTGTGTCTAGGTATTTATTTATAATTGGCATATTGTTTATGCCATTTGATAATCTTTTTTTTGCCCCTTCTAAAGGATGGGCTACTATTTCGCCCATGATCTTTTTTTCTGCATTTATATTGTACGTAATAGAGTATAGAAGCTTTACAAATCCAAACATATCATTAATAAAATCTTTAATAATGATATTTGCTGTTATTCAAACGCTAATATTGATATTCATTTACGATTTTGAATCTTCTCTTCTGATGAATTCAATTCTAACTCTATTATTTGGTTTAACATTTTATTTTAGTTTGAATGTATTTGTTTTAGGTGAAAATGGTATAGGGTTTAATGGGCTGGTTAAATATATATTTATAGGCTATCTCTTATCATTAATATACGGGGTGCTATATTTTATTTCTGTAAAGTTTAATTTATCACCTATAACGAGTTTGTTTGAACTGATCCAAAAAAGAAATTATCCTGGACGTATTAGTATGTCATTTACGGAGCCATCATTCACTTCCATTCATGTGATTGGTGTGTTGTTTTTTGTTTTTTATGCAATCAACTATATAACTAATATTCGAATTAATATTAGTGATGCTCTCAGAAATAAATTTAATAAGTTGTTTTATATTTATGTTCTTACAGCTGTACTGATAGTTTCGTCGATGAGATATATAATTGATTTGGTTTTTGTTTCTTTTATTATGTGCTTATTTTTGTTATTTAATAAAAAAATTAATCGTAACAAAAAGTATATAGGTAGCATTTTAACAATAGTGTTGTTTTTTACTTTTTATTTGAATGCTAACTTAATTGACGGACGGTTAAATAAAATTATATCTAATTCAAATATGACAGTGATGATGAACTCTGACCCCTCCCTTGCAGCTAGATGGTTTCGAATTGTGAGCCTCAGAGACGGACTACTTTCTGAACCGGTGGAAGCACTATTTGGTTATGGCCTTAGTAATGCTAGCATACCTTTTAATAACGGTTATTTTTCAGCATTATCAACTTATACAAATGGTTTTACAGATGAGGTTGATTTATTAAATGATAATATTACGGACCAATATTTTAATATGCAACTTAGAATTATATCTGAGTTCGGCTTAATTATTTTTATAGGGCTTTTGATAGCGTTGTTTGATAAGCGGATGATTGTACTTTATTTGGTTTTAATTTATTTGTATTTTCAATTTGACTCCTATGCTTGGTATACAGTTTGGTTGTATCTGTTTTTAAAAAACGTTATGAATAAGACTACTAATCTGAAGAATCCCTAATTTTTGTCATAGTGTAATATCAGTTATAAATCAACCATATTAAAACCATTATAGAATGATTTTAAGGTTTTAGATTAAAATTAAAGAGTAGTTTTGACCCAACTAAACCATAAAAATAAAATCTGAAAAAATTGAGGTACATGCAATTAATAAGTGAGGCACCCTATTAATATTTAAGGATATTAGAAATTTGTTCATATGGATTTAATTTAACGATGACCATAATTATATTAAATTTCACACTAGAAAAATTATTGTATTGTTTGAAAATTAATATCTGATTAACTAATAGAACACAACGATAGGAGTCTTCGCATAGGAAAAGTTAATAAGAATTAGCTTATCTGAAACTAAGCTTATACTGCTATTTTTTTGTCAAGGAAGATTGGTTCTAATTTTGTATATTAATCATGTATTGATGTAAGCGCAGGCAATGCAGACATTAGGATAATACTTACGGTCCAGATATGTGCTTCTAGAAACAGACGGTTTAAGCTGGCATCTAATAATTTAATGAGACACATTGATAAATTACCAATACCTGACTCCCCCTTTAGCTTTAATTGATATAGAGTTGGTTGGTCACTATTATCCACTTAATCAGACATTTAAATACTAGCGCGATATATTTGGGTAAGTTAGTTGAGAGCTTAACTTTAGGCATTATTTGCCAACAAAAAGACGCTGCGAAAAGAATAGGCGACCATAACTATTTAATTTGATTTCACTTCATTCTAATTAAATATATGGTGTATTTGGTTTGTAATTATAAATATTGTGGAGTAAAAACCTTGATTTTCCTAATAGATTTACCTAATCCTACTCATGGGATGTCGAATGTGAATTTGGCAATTTTGACTGAATTTAGTAAATCAAACCAAAAAGTTAAAACCATTAATACAGTACCCTCTTATGCTGCAAATTTCTTCACATCAAGATTTTGGGGAGTATTTAAAATATGTCATACACTATTTTGCTTTTTACATTTTTTTGTGTCGTCCACTTTTAATTTAGGTGGGGTAGTTTATAGACCAATCAACGGTGGGTATGGGCAATTATATGATTTAATATACATTCTAATGTGCAGATTATTTAAAAATAAAATCTACATCCATCACCATTCTTTTGATTATCTAAATTCGCGAAGTCCTTTGTTTGAAATTTTAAACAAGCTTGCTGGTAAATGTTCAACCCATATAGTTCTTGGCAAGAAAATGGGGACTTTATTGACTGAGTTATATGGTGTTAAAGAAGAAAATATTAAAATAGTGTCTAATTTAGCTTTTTTTGAAGTTCAGCCTCCAGATAAAAGTGTGAAAAATGATACGAAAATTAAAGTTGGGCATCTTGCTAATTTATGTATAGAAAAAGGTGTCGATATATTTATTAATATTTGTCGCTCTTTACACAGCAATAAAATCAACTTCAGCGCAGTAATCGCTGGTCCATGTGTTGATGATACAACAAAAAAATTAGTTTTAGATGCAGTTAAAGAATTACCACAATTAAGATATGTTGGCCCTTTGTATGCAGAAA
>JBLIDR010000150.1:0-5650 GCA_047632655.1 Francisellaceae bacterium
AGGTTAAAGTAAAACAAACGAAGAAGAAAATGTTAATAAGCGTATTACTCTAATACAGAATAAATAATGTTAGCTGCAGTAGCAAAAATGGAAGGAATGATTCGATGTACAAACAAATATCAATACTATTTTGTTGCCTAGTAATACAGGCATGTGCCTTTGACAGTCGAACCGAAGAACAGATGATTATCGATTATTATGAAACAGAATTGGCGTATATTGATGCTGAATCAGAATTTATTAAAAAAAGAGCGATGACCGCGTCTATAGAAAAGTCTAACCAAGCTAAGCGAGATAGATATCTCCTATTCAAAAATAACAACCTTGAAGTAATAGAGAAAAATCACCCTAATCAAAAGTATTCGAAGTTAGAGCATATAATTAGCAACGCAACCATGGATTTACTTGCAAAATTGGGCAGTAATTCTAATAAAATGGTATTGGTTAATCCTATAACGGTAATTGACTTAGAAACCATTCCATATCCGCTCGAAAAGAGCGCTATTTTGCATGCTATTATGATAAAAGAACTCACTGAATTCGGCGTTTCAGTAGCAGACGATACTATATTTGAATCAACGGATATCGCACAAAAAAATGTACTAATTCTTGACACACAACTCACAAAGCATCAAGACGTGTATATTGTTAATTATTATTTAAAGCAGGAAGATTCAATACAAGCTACCACCGATGGTATATTCCCCTCATTACTGTTAGAGAAGTCAAGAGATGGTGTTAGGCTAATGAATTAAAATGTAGGATTGAAGAAAAATGTTCAATATTGGCATCTTTAGATCTGAATATCCTTTACCCATTCGAACTTCATCAAATAACATATCTAATGTAGATTATTCTCCACACCCCAGCGTCACACTCGTAGTGCACATATTGTTTGATACTACTGATAAGATAACGTATTTCTTTTGACTTCTTCTCAGCAAGAAAAACCTTTAATATAAGACTAATCAGACTAGCAAGATGAAGTCATGAATGGCCTTTAATCAATGTCATGGCATGTAAGTAACTTTTGGTTATTCTACTCGACCATCATTCACATCAATGTTTTGTATATATTCAAGCGCTTGATATAGCTTTAAGCGTGTTTTCAAAGAATAACCTCACATCTTCATATAACCTGTTTTGGTTGCCTTTGACCAGAACGCAGTACCGATGAATAATCGCCGCCTACTTCACTAATCATGTATGCAGATTTCATCTGGGTGAGAGGGTTATTGTGAGACTAGGTACTTGCCACATGGATGATGGTTTTATTATGCTATTTGTAATCTGATTTCCCTATCTACTGTTCGTACCGTCAAAGTGTTCGGAATAAAAAAAGTTGAACTTTCAAATCTCGCCTATTATTTCAATCATATTGTATTATCTTATATCCTTAATTCCGGTAGATTGACAGCATAACTAAAATAAGGAAGTAAGATGAGCGTTGAACTATATGTCAGGATTATAAAAGGGTAATTAAGCTATCCAATATAAAAAATTATGGAGTGACAAACTCAATACCATAATTTAATGAAATACCAGAGTTATTATTTTGTATTTTAGTAAAGGTTAAAGTGCCACCAACGTAGATATCAAGTAAACCATCACTACCTATCATAATATTATATTTAGCACCCGCGATGGGGGCCAACATATCATCACCCAAATTATTTACCAGCCGCCCTTTAGGTGCAAACTGAATCCCCCGAGAAAGATCCGTTACTAGGCTAAATGTAATTTCTTGCACCTCATTGGGATCACCAGTAATTTGGTAATGCCCTAAGGTTTCTGAACCAATACAAATATTGCCAGAACTCGCAATAGAACCCGTTACTGCATCCATTTCACACGACCCTAAACGAGTAATAACAGAGCCAAAATAAACCGTTTGGATTTGTTGTATCGATTCTTCTATAGCACTAAGCGGCGCCGATACGGATAATGATATACACAACAATATTATTTGTATTATGAGGTTTTTGGTAAAATTAAAGACGAACAAAGAAGGCTCCTTTAAATATCGACGCAGGTATTTTGGAAAGGGCGAGTTGTGCTTGATTTTTATTACTATATTCGCCACTGTAAACTTTACACAATCCACGCTTATTCAGTTGTTTGGGTAGGGGTAATCTTCGAAGTATCGCTTCTTGTAACTTTTCATCACAAGCAACTGCTGTTGTATAAGCCCCAAGTTGAATCGAATAACTAATCAAATTACTCGCTGGTTTAATGACTGGATCAACACTAAAAGTATTTTCAGGTGGGGCCTCGATACGGGTAACAAACCCTTGAATAGAAGCAACAATTGATTGGATTTTTTGCAGCTCTTGCTGCGCTGTTATTTTGTTATCAAATTTTCCTAAATATACTTTGCATAAAGGATAATCCTGCTGAAAGTAGCCTCCTGCAATGCCGGCTTTTTTCAATTCATTGACTTTGAACTGACAATTATCATTCCCTGAATAGGCACCCAACTGAATGCTATAGAAATAACCAGCTTGTTTGGCCAATACTTTTGTACCTGAGTATTGTATTGGTTCTATGACAGAGTCTATTTCTATATTACTAATTGGACTTAAGACAAAATCTTCAATAGTCAAAAATTCTTCGGCACCAGTAAGTTCTAAATCAATTGTTTCTGGCTCAGATTTTAACGACTTAGTAGCCAGAAATTCGGGCTCAATTCTTATACGATATTGCCCAGGCCAAAACCCTCTGAAACTATAATAATTATCAAAGCTTGTAAACGTTTCTTTAATGACATTGTCTTGTTTATCGAGTATTTGAATTGGAATTAACTTAGCCGAAAAGCCCCCAAGGGATTCTTCCATCACAACATTACCTTCCAAATCTAATGCATAATTGAAGGGTACATCTAAACTAGAAACGCCTCCAGCATGGGTATAAAACGCAAAATTTTCATGAATAGGTTTAAGATTCGGAGCACGACTACTATTTGTATCAAAATGGACTTTAACCGGCGAGCCTGAGGCAGCACCAGGTAAATAGGCTACGCCATCGTTATTACTAAAGCTCTGACGCCAATGTGGTGAGGAACCAAACCCTACATTTTCAAGAGCCTCATCATACTCATCGTATACCGCATTTTTATTGTTATCTACAAACGTCAGCAAATCCAAGGTACCCGTTGCAGCACCATATTCACTGGTTAAATTCATCTTATTTTGATAATAGTCATAATCTAGGCCAAAGCGGATCCCAAGGCTTACCTGCCAGCGGTTGTCATTGGAGAAATTCGCACCAAACGTCAGGTTGTAATCATCGCGTCGCCAGTTGGCATTGCTTGTGACCCTATAATCACCATCCTTGAAGTATTCGGCGCTGGCATTAAAATTCAATTTATTCGATAATCTCCAATTCAGGTTGGCATCAATCGAAGTGAAAGGATCGTCCGTATCGCTGAGATCAAATGTCCCCGTTGAACGCAGATATATATTGTCACTTAACGCACTGGAAACAGAAATCTGTTCAATAATCTCACTACTTTCAGCTGTGTTTATCCCATTACCAAAATAAAATTTGCCATAAGTCAATTGGTTACTAATGTTAATTTTTTTATATCGCCAGGACAGTGTACTACTAAGCGCATCTGTTCGACTTTCAATTACATTATTGCCAAAAGTTTGTTTGTCACTATCGAAGCGGCCAGTAAACCCATAAGCAAAAAGCCCTATCCTACTGCTAAAATTTGCGGTAACCCCAATTTTTTCAGGCTGTATTTGCCCAGTATCCGAGTCATTTCCAATGTTGTAGTTGACACCGAGTTGATAACGGGACCACTTACCTAAACTGCCTATTACATTGCCATCCAGTTGAAAACTGTCGTTGTCGTTAGCCACGAAATTAAAATCTAGGAGTGCATTAGAAAGTTGATGGGTAAGCGAAAATATAGCTTCTTTATTAGTTAAATCGGTTTCCAGATCTTTTTCAAAATAAACTGACAGTCCTAAACTTGTCGTATTATTGAGACCAAACTCACTTTGAAAAAACACCGTGGGGGCATAGTCATCTTCAGCATTTAAGATACCATTATCATTAAACAATGAATGGGCCGTATCAACAATCCCTCCGGCATACTTAAACTCTCCTGGTCTAAGTAAGTTATTACCAATCAACACATTCCGAATAATATTTTGTGTTTCTCCAAAATCCCCATAAGTTTTGATTTCAAAACGGTTACTCCCATAATTAACATTGACATCTTTAAACACGATGTGGCCATCTGCTCCTGCAAGCCCTGTATCAATCAAAAATCCATTTTGATAAAGTTCTACCGACCAGTTTGCAGTAACATATTCGTCTATAGTGATCTTACCAAAATTACTGGTATACCTGTTTTCAAAGCTACTAAACACTAGGCCAGCGCCAGAAAAAGAAGAATTACTATTATTGTTAGACGAGGAAACATCCCCGAATGAATAACGGGTGAGCCCGCCAATAAAGGTGTCTGTGGGATTGGACGTATCACGAGAAAGGGTTAAACGTTTGGTCAACTCTCCTGCTTCACTTTTCGCCAAACTAAGATTAGCGGAATGATAAAATAGGTCATTATAGGTATTAACATTAACATTATAGTCTTGTTCAGTTTCATTGGCAGTGAGTGAAAAACTAACAGCACCATTAGGGGGAGTAAACATTCGATACTGATCGTCAACTATAAAATCATAATTGCTTAATACTGACTCATTTTGTGCGACGACTTTTCGCTTAACCCGGTCAATACGAACCTGCAGAGGAAATGGCTCTGATTTAGGCGTTAACACAACTCTTAGCTGATTAATCTCCACCAAAACATCCGCATCAAGCAAAAAACCCAAGGTGAGTGCATCAATAAAAAGCTGTTCTTTTGTGTCAACCACTAATACTGGCCAATTGATAGCATCATCAGGGGAAAGCAATGATAGGTCTATGTCTTTACTATTTAAACGTCCCGTAAAACGCTGCTGCTGGTGATCATAACTTAGGTTTATTTCAAGTGCCGATACCAGCGTGTTAAAAGGCAATAAAACCTTACCCTGATACACATAGATATCAGTACTTTCAAACAACAATAATCCATCGTCTAAAAATACATCATAGATCTCAAAATCCAGAGATTCTGGCTCCAACCGAAGCGTATCTGCCTTCGAGTGCCATGCAAGCATCAAACTTACAATAAGTACAAAAGACATCAACCTGTGAGTTATAAACACCATATCACTTACCTTTCAAGAGTCTCTTAGCTTAAGACCTACAACCATTATCTGGCTATTTCACAAGTGCCAACAAAATGACGTTGGCCTCATATAACTTCGAAATTTAACCAAACAAAGCAAAGAGTGTACCAATAGAACATTAATACAATAGGTATGTATCACGCGCAGTTTATGCAGCCGCTACCTGTGGCAGTCATGTACATAAATGTCCACAAAATATAGTGAGTCAAGCCAAATTTAAAAAGTTCACTTGCTGGGCTTTTCAGTTGAGGGCATAACTAACTGTAACGTCTCCACCAAAACGACTATCCTCCGTAAAAGTAATGTTCACTTCACCTACTGGCTGCTGGTTAAGCTTTATCTTGAGCGGTACTCTGCTAGCCTGCAAATAATGAGAAACCCCCTTTAGGACACCTAACTGTGTACCATCT
>JBLIDR010000151.1:0-5648 GCA_047632655.1 Francisellaceae bacterium
ACAGAAAGTTTATTAGAAAAGAACGAACCTTTGTACCCAAAAAATACCCTATGAGCTACAAACGTATGTGTTAATTCCTTAAGTTAATGACATTGTTGTGCCAAAAGCGGAAGTTAGCTTTTGAGTTAAAAACGGCAGTTCAGCGATCCTAAAGTTGTCGTTTTTATATAAAACTCACATCCATTCACAATTGAGGTTGTGTCGAAAATCTTTGCATGGAATTAGAACTCAAATCTCCAAAGCGGGCATTGAATGATGTAAGTTTTAAATAGATTTAGAGTGTTAATTCTAACCCGTTTCCGCCCTCATTGTGAGGTAGAAATTGAGATTGTATTTGAGCTAAACAATCAAACTAATCAATAGTTATTCGACCGGATTAGTTGCATTGAGATCATTAACAACCATCAGAATTCTATTCCGCTTTTTTTTTGACCTAAAGCAGACTCCGCCTTCTCAGTAATGCTTAGGGGGTAGCTTTTAACTTATATTTACGACGAACTTCATTGACCAAACGGTTGCGAGAACTTTGTAATCTTTCGTGCGGTGCAAATAATGAGCTGGCTGAATCTAAAAGGTTAACGGCTATTGTCAGCTTATTAATTTGTTCAGGGGTTAACTCTCCGAGCTCTGCAAGTTCATTAATTTCTAAGATTGAAAATTCTTTAGCTGCAATATCCTCAGGCAAACCTGATTTGGTGCACAAGCCATATATTCCATTTAAAAAGTGATTCCATTCTTCCTTTATATGATTATTAAGCCCTGAGGCTATTTTGAGGTTGCTGGAATAGTGACCTTGCTCTTTAAGCTTTTCGATCGCCCGTTTATAACGGTTAGAAAATACGGCGTAAACGGCCTCTGTTGTATTTAATGATTGAATTATAGCTAACCAAGAAGCATAACCTTTAGCATAATATTCAATTTCTTGTTCTTCATTATGTAAGCCGAAAAATGAATCACTTTTTACATTCAGATTTAATTTATAAGAGTACTTAGGCATTAATCCGTTTTGTTGGTATTTCGAAAAGTCTTGTGCGGTGACTTTTGAAATATCAAGCAGTTGTTGCTTAGTTAAAAAATGGTCATTTAAATATTTGATTAATTCCATTTCATTTAATCTCCATAAAAAAGCTAAGGTCACATTAAGTGACAAATACGAGTTTGTTATAATTTGAACTGAAGCGGTGCCAAGCAAACTGTTTCCAATTCAACTTTATCGTCCGATCAAGGTTTTTGAGCAATGATTTAAACATGCTTATCTGAATGTTGATATTAGGAATATCAATCAAAAAAATATTTAAATGATTAAACAATATTACGTAGCTGTAGCATCATTTGTTCTCTCCAAATCAATAATCGCACGTTTTCGTTCTTCGCCCCATCGGTATCCACCAATTGCGCCATCACCACGTATTACGCGATGGCATGGAATAACTAGTGCGATATTATTTCCTGCACATGCATTTGCTACTGCTCTATAAGCTTTGGGTGATCCTATGGCGTTAGCAATTTCACCATACGACATAACTTTCCCATAAGGTATACTTCTAAGAAAATCCCATACCTTTTTCTGAAATACCGTCCCTCTTATGTCTAGTGGTATATCTAAGGCAATCGTAGTTCCATCTATATATAAGTTGAGTAACTTTAACCAGTTACTTAATTGTTCTTCATTTTTGGAGGACATCAATTCTATCTCTGCCCTTGGGTATTCTGATACAAGTTGAGCTAGTAATTGATGCTTATTATCTCCAAACTGCAAAAATGATAAGCCTTTATTTGTCGCCGCAATTAAAACAAGACCTAAACTAGTCGTACCGACTGCATATGATATTTGTATACCTTCACCACCTTCGCGGTATTTCTTGGGTGTCATACCCAAGTGACTATTCATTCGGCCATATATGACAGAAGTTGACTCTATACCAGACTCAAATATAGCGTCTGTAACACTACCAGTTCTTCTCAAATTTGCCTTTAAAGTATTTAATTGAATTTGGTCAATATAACTTTTTGGTGTGACATTAAGGTATTTTTTAAATAGCCTATGCAATTGATATTGTGTCAGTCCAACCGAGCTAGCCAATTGCAATGCAGTTAATGATCCTTCGGTATGTTCTTCAATTTTACAACAAACATGTAAAAGCCTTAATAAACCGCTTTCCTGTTTGGCATTACAATTAGGTTTACAACTCTTACAAGCTTGATATCCGTCATTGTAGGCAACGGTAATATTATCAAAGTAAACAATATCTTTTCTTGGCGGCGCTTTATTTTTACACGAGGGGTTACAGAATGACTTTGTTGTTTTAACTCCGTAATAAAACTGGAAATCAAATGATGAGTCTTGTTCAATTATTGCTTTCCAGAATACGTTATTACACATATTGATTACCGTTATTTCGATGATTAAAAAAGTATATGTTCAAATAACATTTTATTTACGTCTGAACACTGCGTCGAACTAATTATAGGAAGTATTAATTTACATACACTGAACAGCTACTTTCTATCGATTCTTAATGCATAACACCCATATGCGGCAAACCTAGCAATAATAAATTTCACTTTGGTATGCTCAAAAAAATCAGCTATTGTCTGATCTGCATTTTCAGATGTGATTAAACGTGCATCATGAATTGTTTCATCATTATCGTATGCTCTTAGGACAAAGTTATCACCAAAATAATTGTTCTGTAAGTTTGTTGGTAAGGGAAGGCTACCGTAACTAACAGCTTCGTTAGATTGATTTGCAAGCACAAAGACAGCACCATATTCTTTATATGGACCCGCTTTATAAAAAGGGCAATAACTAGCTAGAATTAACTTTTCTCCTGCGATTGCTCTCCTTAATACATCTCTGCATGGTTCACCTCCTTCAGCAGTAATGTAAACTACAGGTTGATTTTGGTCGTCAATAGCAGATTCCCTAACTTTCATTAAAAAATCGTTACGTATTGGTGTTATTTGGTATTTCATAATACTTCCTAATATCAAATTATTAATAGTTGAATCTATGTGTGAACTTTAAAAAAGCACTTTTCTCTTTATCTATGATTCCCAATATATATGAAGGTTTTTCATATTCACCCTTAAAGGTTCCATATCCAAGAAATAATGAATTTCCTGGCGATGATTCCCACTTTAATAATACGTCACTAACGATGATGTTTTATCCTTCATCCGACTTAAGTTAGCGTTAGCACTAACGTTCTGTTTTTCGACAATCAACCTAAGTGACCAGTCTTGATTAAATTGATAAGTTGCTTTATATCTATATTGTCTAATCGAGAATATTTTTTCATCAGCCCCTGTCTCAAGCATATTTTCCAAGAATTGCATATTGAATTTTAGTTTTTGGCTTGCTTTATATGACATTGAAAAAATGTTTTGCTTTAACTTTGCTAACTCAGGTTGTAAGCCACTTGCAGGTTGATAATTTATTGCATCACCTTGTTTATGATTAAACTCTACTGCAATAAATGAAAGCCAAGAGCTTTTAGCACTAATATAATAAGTGTTCTGGTTATATAGGGTTAACTGAGACAGTGTTGCATAGTCATCTTGTCCCAATCGTTCACTTTTCTTAGTTGTGCTAAATGTTATAAATGTTTGCCCGGCCAGTTCTGTATTGAATGATGCAGATTGAATTTGATCTAGATAATGACCTTTGGTATCCCAAACATTTTGAAGCGAAAACTCTGTTGTATGAGATATGAATGGGTATTTATTAACTAAGAATCGATATGAGTATTGCTGTTGAATATCAGTTATTCCTTTCCGCGGAATATACCCAATAGGATTATTGAAGTCTTCAGCTACCCTTTGACTTTTGGCTAGATAATGCCAATTTTCACCTGAACCTTCGATTGTTAGAAACAACGCTACTGCATCATTAGATGTTGTATTGGTCGAGTTGTCAGAAAAGGCTGCTTGTGAGTCTATATAACAATTATCATCAAACCTATAACGTGTTTGAAGTGCAATGTTTGTTGAATCTATTTCACCCTTAGAGTAATCAGATAAAAACAAGCCAAAATAAGAATCATTGCCTATCGATTTTCTTATATTTGAAACTGCAATTTTTGCGTGTTTTTCCATTTTGCTATTGGATTTAATATTTTCAACATCGATTACCATGCCTGCTATTGACCATTCACCAAGTTGTGCCGTTATTCTTAATCCTGCACTTGGGTCAACTATTTTTCGAGTAAATAATAAGTTTAGCGGCGTATTGAAGTAATCTGAGTTTTCAATAAAAAAAGGTCTTTTTTCAGGAAAGAATACTTCAAACCTTTCATTAGTAAGAATTTGTGGTTCATCAGACTCAATTTGAGAAAAGTCAGGGTTTAAAGTTAAATCTACGACAATGCGGTCATCCCAAACAAATTTAGCATCCAGTCCAAAATCATTTTCACTTTGACTTTCCCAGCCAACATCATTGATTGATGAATTAGATTTTGCTTTTTTTGAAGTTAGAAAGGGGGTCAGTTCAGTTTTTAACTTTTTTCTTTCTACAGCAATATTCTTTAAAGTACCCGCTTGTGAAATCCTTGAAGAAATATGGGTTGAGTATTGAGGGAAAAATGCATCCTCATTATTTCTGGGTATACCTCGATAAACAAAGAACCCCCAATTTTGAATATCACCAGGGGGGAACCTCAAACTTGAAAGTGGAATTTTTATTTTAACCAGATAACCATTATTGATTTTTACTGATTCGGTAAACCACGTTCGGTTGAGAGACAAATCCCATCCTGAACCTTCACTATATATCCCATCAATTTGAGAGCCTACCGCGTTTGCTTGGAATCCATACATTTGTTGTGAATTTGAAAATGGAATTAAATGTAAAGCTACAGTATCTTCATCTGATGAAAAACCATCTCTTGGTGAAACAGTAGAACGAATTGAATCGGGTTCATCATCAAAACACATGAAAATACTATATAAATTGGTTTTATCATATGATAGAAAAACAACCGTTTTTTGTGATATTTGTTTACCATTAACAGGTGAGCGAGTTACTAAATTGTCAATTGCATAGCCTTTTAGATCATTATAACTTCCCCCCTTCATTGCTATTAAATAATCTTCTAATTCAGGTTCTTGATTAACTTTAGGAATATTAACTTCATATTTAATATTCTGCTGCTGTTCAGCATTCGTAGTATGACTAAATAGTATTATTACAAATAATGCGCTGATAATTTTTAAAGTATTCAACTACTTTCCAAGTGATGTATTAAGTTTCACTAAGAGTAAACTTCATCGTTCATGGGAAATATCTGATTATTGCGGAAACGTAAACTTCATCAAACAAAAAAATTCTAGACGATGCTTGTAATATCTTTACCAAAGCTAGCTAGCAATACATTCATTAGAAAGAATATGATAAATATTTATCAGTTTGTTAAATTGGGTTATGTGACTTGGTCAAGTAAATTCAGTCACCCTAGTTAAGATACTTTTTCTAACTCATTAATATTCAATTCAAAATCATTAGGGCTTTGATATCCTAAGTAAGAATGTAGTCGGTTACTGTTATACCATATGGTTATATAATTCATTACATCTTGCTGTGCTTCATAGCGTGTTTCATAGTTTTTCCAATGGACTCGCTCTTGCTTTAGGCTACCAAAAAAGCTTTC
>JBLIDR010000152.1:0-5643 GCA_047632655.1 Francisellaceae bacterium
TAGTACCTAGTGTTCCTGGTAAAATAGCTAAAATATTTAAACCAGTTTATTGGTTTATGTTGAAAAAATATCTTATCGACGACTTTTTTGATATTGTGCTAGGAAAAGGATCTTGGCTGCTAGGGTATATTTTATGGAAAGTAGGTGATATTTTTATTATTGATAAAGGTATGGTTCATGGTTCAGCCAACCTGACTTATTTTATGGGTGGTAGATTAAGAAAAGCTCAAACAGGATATTTATACCATTATAACTTTGTATTGGTTCTTGGATTAGCAGCTTTAATAGCATGGATGTTTTTTATTAATTAAGGGGTAACAGGTTAATGAACCTAAGTAGTTATATTTTAAGTTTAGTAATTTGGGTTCCGATTATCGGTGGATTTTTAGTTCTAGCGACAAAAGGAGACGAAACTAAAGCTGAGGCTGCCAGATGGATTGGCTTGATTTTTTCGCTAATTACTATGGTAATTTGTATTCCATTATATTTAAGTTTTAATGTTAACGATCCAAGTATGCAGTTTGTGGAAAATATTAGCTGGATTCCATTATTAAACGTGCATTATGCATTAGGTGTGGATGGTATCTCATTATTATTTATTTTGTTAACCAGCTTTACTACTTTTATAGTAATTCTATCTGCTTGGAACACTATTGATTATAAAGTATCTCAATACATGTCTGTGTTTCTTATCACATGTGGTGTTACTAATGGCGTCTTTGCTGCTACAGATACTTTCTTGTTTTATGTGTTTTGGGAAGCCGCACTGATACCCATGACACTAGGTATCGGAATTTGGGGTGGTAAAGAAAAAGCTAGGGCAGCAATTAAATTCTTCTTAGTTACCTTTTTCGGTTCAGTTTTCTTACTTGCCGCATTAATTTATTTTTATACTCGTACTGGTACTTGGGCAGTCTCTGAATTTTATGATGTTCATCTAAGCGATGCCGCGCAATGGTGGCTTTTTGCAGCTTTTTGGATTGCCTTTGCAGTTAAAGTCCCTATGTGGCCACTCCATACTTGGTTGCCAGATGCCCATACTGAAGCACCTGCAGGTGGTTCGGTTATTCTTGCTGCTTTGATGCTTAAATTAGGCGCTTATGGTTTTATTAGATTTGCTTTACCAATTTTACCTCAAATACATCAATCATTAGATTGGGTCTTGATCGGGTTGTCATTAATAGCAATTGTTTATATTGGATTTGCCACGCTTGCCCAAAAAGATGCTAAGCGGTTAATTGCCTATTCTTCTATATCACATATGGGAATTGTAACCTTGGGTATATTTGCTGTCTTTATGATCCTGAAACAAACTGGAAGTACACTTGATGCATCAATGGCTATTCAAGGCGCAGTGTTCCAAATGATTGCCCACGCATTTTCATCAGGTGGTTTATTTATTGGAATAGGCTATTTGTATTCCAGAATGCATACTAGAAATATTTCAGATTTTGGTGGGGTAGCTAAAACAATGCCGATATTCGCTGCGTTTTATATGTTATTTGCCATGTCAAATGTGGGTTTGCCCGGTACGAGTGGATTTGTTGGTGAGTTCATGGTGATTTTAGCTGTATTTAAAGCTGCGCCGTGGATTTCTATATTAGCTGGACTCACATTGATTATCGCTCCGGGATATACCTTGTTAATGTACAAGCGTGTATTTTTTGGTAAACCATCAAGTGATAAGATTTCAACATTAACAGATTTGACTCCTTTAGAGATTACTGTTTTTGTTCTATTAGCCGTTCCAACCGTGTTCTTTGGTTTTTACCCAGAGCCAATTCTAAGTTTATCACAAGCCGCTTCAAACGGCTTTATACATAGTTTGATATAAGGAAGTATTCATATTATGAGTAGTACATCAGCACTAACATTAAGCAGTTTTATACCAATGCTGCCAGAGCTTTTTCTTCTTGTGATGATAATTATCATCATGATGATTGATATCACGCTTTCTAAAAAATACAAAAATATAACTTATATTTTGTCTCAATTAACCCTGGTTTTTTTGGCAGTATTGGGTTGGATTTATTTTAATAATGAAACTGAGTATGCTTTTCATGGTCAGTTCTATATTGATAATCTAGCTATCCTTCTTAAAGGTTTTGTTTATTTAGCTACATTTTTTGTTTTCTCATATTCACGTACTTATCTTAAGAAGCGTAATATGCAAGAGGGTGAATATTACTTGCTAGTTCTTTTGTCGGTCTTAGGTGCAATGGTTCTAATTTCATCAAGTAATTTAATTACAATGTATATTGGATTGGAGCTTATGTCTTTGCCTTTATATGCGCTTATCGCGCTTAGAATAAATAAGAAACAAAATGGTGAAGCTGCGATTAAATATTTCGTGATGGGTGCGATTGCCTCTGGTATGCTCTTGTATGGTATGTCATTTATCTATGGTGTAACAGGCCATTTAAATATTGTAGAAATTGCGCAATATTTAACCGTGCATGGCGCTGGTGAATATAAAATTGTCATGCTAATTTCTATGGTATTTATGATTGTAGCCATTTCTTTAAAACTAGGTATTGCACCTTTTCACATGTGGGTTCCAGATGTCTATGAAGGGTCACCTAATGCAGTATTAGCATATTTAGGTACTGTGCCTAAATTAGCAGCCTTTGGTTTTATGGTGACAGTATTAACTCAAATGTTACCCATGTATGAAGTTGAATGGAGTCAGATTCTTTTAGTGCTGGCAGTGATATCATTATTACTGGGTAATATTGTTGCCTTAGTACAAAATAATATAAAACGCATGTTTGGTTACTCAACAGTTTCACACATGGGCTTTGTCTTCTTGGCTTTAGCTATGGGAGATAACATAGGGTATGCAGCGGCAATGTATTATGTGATTGTATATGTTGTTATGGCAGTAGGTGGATTTGGTTTAATCTTATTATTATCACGTGAAGGATTTGAAGCTGATAAAATCTCAGATTTTGCTGGGCTTAATAGAAGAAATTCTTGGTTAGCATTTATGATGTTAATAATAATGTTTTCTATGGCTGGGATCCCCCCATTTGCTGGGTTTACCGCAAAATTAATGGTGCTAAATTCATTGATGCAGCATGGGCATTATATCGTTACAGTCTATGCCTTGGTTATTTCGGTAATGGCAGCTTATTATTATTTGAGGGTAATTAAGGTCATGTACTTTGATGAACCGACCGATAAAAAATTAATACCAGTGCATAAAGTAAACTATATCGCTATTTCAATAAATTGCTTAATTATATTTCTATTTGGCATATTTCCAATCTATCTCACCGAGGCGATTAATATAATATATCCTACCGTATCCCACGTGGTACCTATGGCCCAACTAGCATAAAAATATTCTCTTTGTCACAAATTTGGCGCTTGACTCATAGTCGAGACATAAACTGCAGTTGATAGATTTTTGAAAATTCAAATTTGCAATTTCAAAAATATGAGTATACAATTCTTTTATCGTAGATAAACGATCAAAGGTGTTTACATGCAACAAGATAAAGTAGTTTTTAAAATAGAAGGTATGGATTGTGCTGAAGAAGTACGCGCTATTAAAAATTCTGCAAAAAATATTATTGATCATGAAGCGTTAAGTTTTGACGTTATCAATGGAAAACTAACGGTGGATTTAAGCCAAAATAACTTGGTTGAAAAAGACATTATCTGTTTAGTTAAAAATGCAGGATTTAGAGCGATCCCATGGCAAACTCATCTAAAATCAAGTGAAGAGAAAAAGTCATGGTTCAGTAGAAACGGACGGACATTATTTGCGACATTGAGCGCAGTTTTTATTATCATTGCATATGCGATACATGCGCAAAGTAGTGGTTGGTTGGGCGCACTTTCTGAAGCTGGAGGAGGATATCCCTTAAGTTCAATTATTCTATACTGTTTTGCTATTATTACTGGTGCTTGGTTTGTATTCCCAAAGGCAATATTGTCAATTAGAAAAATGCGTGCCGATATGAATCTATTAATGATGATTGCCGTTATTGGTGCAATCTTCATTCAACAGTGGTTTGAAGCTGCGGCTGTTAGTTGTTTGTTCTCAGTCGCTTTACTTTTGGAATCTTGGAGTGTCGGTAAAGCACGTAAGGCGATTAATGCTTTAATGTCACTTGCGCCAGAAACTGCAAAAGTTTATACCTGTTGTGGCAGTGTTGTTGAAAAACAATTATCTGAAGTTGAAATTGATACAATCTGTATCGTTAATCCTGGTGAAAGAATTCCATTTGATGGAGTTGTGAGCAAAGGTGCGGGTTATATTAACCAAGCGCCAATTACAGGTGAATCAATACCAGTGAACAAGATTATTGGGTCTGAAGTTTTTTCCGGGAGCATTAATGGTAATAACAGCATTGAAATGAAAGTCACTAAATTAGCCGAAAATTCTACTCTTGCTAGAATTATCAGCATGGTTGAAGATGCACAGTCACGTCGAGCCGTAGCTGAGCAATGGGTTGAAAGCTTTGCGGCTAAATATACACCTATAATGATTTTATTTGCTATATTGGTAGCAATTGTACCGCCGCTACTTTTTGCTGGCTCTTGGGTGACTTGGTTTTATGAAGCTTTGGTTATATTGGTCATTGCCTGCCCATGCGCTTTAGTAATCTCAACTCCAGTTAGTATTGTGGCTGGATTGAGTCGAGCAGCGAGCAATGGAATTTTAATTAAGGGTGGTAATTATTTAGAGCGACCTTCAAAAATTAAAGTCATTGCTTTTGATAAGACAGGTACGCTAACTAAAGGGCAGCCTGTGGTTCAAAATGCTGTTCCTTTGGGTTGGCATACTAAAGAGCAATTAATCTCTAATGCCGCAGCTTTAGAGTTAAATAGTGACCATCCACTAGCTAGGGCGGTAATACAATATGCTATTGATTTAAATATAGAGCATAAAAAATCTGAATCATTTGAAATTATTCAAGGTAAAGGTGCACAAGGTATAATTGATGGAAAGCAATATTGGTTGGGAAGTCATAAATTCTTACATGAAAAATTATCAAAAGATGATGCTTGTTTAGTGCATGATCGTGCCTTAGCTTTTGAGAATCAAGGCCATTCGGTTATCGTGGTCGGCTGTGATGATCATATTTGTGGTTTGATTAGTATCGCTGACGAAATTCGCGATGAAGCTAAAGACGTTATGCAAGAGTTGAAGTCACTAGGCGTACAAAAACTGATTATGTTAACGGGTGATAACCAAGGTACTGCCAGAACTGTAGCTTCACATTTAGACATTGAATATAAGGCAGAATTATTACCTGAAGATAAGGTTAAATATATAGAGGAGTTGACCGCTAAATATAAAAATGTGGCAATGGTTGGTGATGGGATTAATGATACACCAGCGATGGCAGCTTCAGAACTAGGAATTGCTATGGGTGTGGCTGGTTCAGATGCCGCAATTGAAACTGCTGATATTACTTTAATGTCAGATGAGCTAACTAAGTTGCCTTGGTTGATACAGCATTCGAAACGTACTTTGAATATTATTAAGCAAAATATATATTTCTCACTTGGTTTAAAAGCTATTTTTATTGTTTTGGCTCTGCTTGGCATTGCGACCCTATGGATGGCAATTGCTGCAGATATGGGTGCTTCGTTAATAGTGATTGCAAATGGCTTACGTTTGTTAAAAAA
>JBLIDR010000153.1:0-5624 GCA_047632655.1 Francisellaceae bacterium
AAAATATTTAGAATATAAAACGCCTACTGAGGTGATAAAAAGTGTTTAAATTAAACTCAGTTGCTAGTCAAGGTTGGTTCTGCCTTTTGTCAGAGTTTTGATTCTGCCTTATTACTAAATAATCCTGATGACCTTTCTTATCACTAATCTCATCAATACCTATAGTTTCAAGTTTTGTGTACTGACTCCAATCAACTTCTGTATCTATTTGACGATTAACAACTCGCGGTATTGTTTTATAACTGCCCCGCTCTTTTTTAGAGATATCTTCAATAGTGCTATCGATCACTCCAATCGTATTGCTCTGTGTTGGTTGGATTATCATCGCAATTTTTACATTTATATCTGACTGGTTTGATTTTTAAATAACATTTACGCTCTACAGTATTAGTGTGCTCGACCATAATTGGAGTGCTGTAACCATTACTTTTTGTCGCGTATTTTCCACATTTATGACATTTTGAATTAGTGCCCTTACTAACCACTTCAAGTATGATATTCCGTTTATCATCAAGGGTTTGATTGATTATATCTAATCAGTCTATGTCTAAAGGTAGGATGATATCGGCCATATTGTGAATTCATTATGAGAACATTGCTAAGCTGTGAAAGCATTGTAACCCCTGCGCTACTTATATTCTAGTGCCGCACTAACGGGAAAAGAGCCTCTCCCTGGTACAACCAGGTATAATCTTCTTTAACATTAGACTCAATAACGCTAATATCATTTTAACGTTAAAATGATAATTTAAGGAAGCTACCTTTTGCTAACTAATTCCTCTAAGCGAAATATACTTTATGCATGTACAGGTGCTATGATAGAGTGGTATGACTTCGCTATATTTATTTTTTTAGCACCTTATTTGGCTCAAGTATTTTTTCCAGAACAAGACCACTTATCCTCATTGATGAAAACCTATTGTTTATTTGCTGCGGGATATATATTTAGACCTATTGGTGGGATTTTCTTAGCAAGCCTAGGAGACCGAATTGGACGCAAAAAAATATTGATTATTTCACTGGCTTTAATGTCATTATCTTTGTTAATTACAACTGTAACGCCTAGTTATGCCAGTGTAGGAATACTAGCGGTCTGGATTATCGTATTAACCCGTGCATTACAAGGATGTTCTGTTGGTGGGCAATACAATGGCGTTTTAGTTATTTTAGCAGAAATGGCTTCACCGAAATATCGTGGATTTACCACTGCATTTGGAACTTTTGTAGCGGGTATTGGAATTGTCGCAAGTTCAATGACAATTTATATTCTAAGTTCTTTGATCTCAACAGAGCAAATGTTGAGCTATGGCTGGAGGATACCATTTGCAATTGGATTTTTGTTATCAATCATTGCAATATTTTTACAAAGAAAATTGAATGAAAGTTGCTCATTCAAAACTAATAAAGAGAATAATACACTATCTAATAAGCCAGTACGCGAAGCCTTAACAAAATGTTATAATGCGATCATATATGTATTTGCTTTATCAGGGTTTGTTGGTGCTGCTAGTTACTTCATTGGTGGATTTATGCCAGGTTATCTAAGTACGGAGTTAAATTACTCCACACCAGAGACGATGTTAATTAGCAGTATTTCAACATTTCTTTATGCTATTTCAGCACCATTATGGGGCTTATGCTCAGATTTTATCGGTAGAAAGAAATTATTATTCTATTCAATCATTTCTTTTGTGGTTTTAATCTTTCCGTTATATATGTTGATTCAAAATAATCACTTAGGACGAGTTATCATTATTGTTTCAATACTCATGCTAAACATCTCAGCAATGACAGCAGTATTTGTAACCGTGATTAATGAATTATTCCCAGCTAGCTATCGATTTAGTGGAATTAGCATTGGTTATAACCTTGGTAATACTATCTTTGCAAGCACAGCTCCGATGATCGCTTCTTGGTTAATTATTATCTCTGGGTATTATCTGTCTCCAGCGATTTATGTCTTGTTGCTTTCAATACCTGTATTATTGTTATTGAAGAAAATGCCTGAAACTTATCAAAATGATTTTGATTAATGCTAAATTTAAGTTCGATCAATTGATGTTATAATTTTTAGATTTATACAGGACAAAAAATAATATCAAATATTTGGCCTTGATTGAGTGTTCGCATCCATGGTGAACGGTCATTCGCATCCGTCGTGAACACTCATTCGCATCGAACGTGAATGGCGATTCGCATCTGAACGTGAACGATTTTAAGAAAAAATGCCTCTTTTCCCGTTAGTGCGGCAGTAGAATATAAGTGGCGTAGGGGCAAATATTAATTTAAAATAAAACATCTTTGGATCGTTGAATATTAATAATTAAATTACAGTCTCGTAGTTTTATTTCCGCGCTGAATGACTGGTTAAAAGTGTTTAAGATAAGCTGGATATTATTCAAAAATTCTAATAGTATCATTCAAATAATTATAACCTAACTCAGTTGGCATTATGTGATTGTCTTGTACCGTGATTAATTTTTTATTTTGAGCCTGAAGTAATCCATCTGATATGTCTCTTTCTCTCATTCCAGTCGTTTGTTCAAAATCTTTTAGATTAAATCCATTTTTTAATCTTAATGCATTTAGCATAAATTCATATCTTGTATCTGTTGAAGAAAGAATTTCTGTTCCTTCAATGAAAGAGTTTGGCGTTTGTTGATATACCCTGGGTTGTTTATGTTTCCATAGTCGTGTGATTAATCCAGTATTGCCGTCAGTTATTTTGCTATGAGCACCTGCTCCAATTCCGATATAATCACCAAAGAGCCAATAGTTTTTGTTATGTAAAGACTGATGTTTTATACCTAAGGAATAGGCTGAAACTTCATACTGTAAGAAACCTTTGTCTTGAAGAAGTTGCTTTCCATTAATTTCAATATCTTCTAAAATCATTTCATTTGGGAGGTTTGGCTTTTGATGGTAAAAAAGAGTGTTAGGCTCCAGAGTGAGTTGATACCAAGACAAATGTGTTGATGAAAGACTCAATGCTGATTCAAGATCATCAATTGCCTCTGACACTGTTTGCTCTGGAAGACCATGCATAATATCAATATTAAAATTAGTTATATTAGCTGAATGTATGTCCTCAATTGCAGAAATTGCTGCTGAAGAGCTATGAATGCGCCCTAAGTATTTTAATTGCTTATCTTGAAAGCTTTGAACGCCTAAAGATACCCTGTTTATACCAGCTGATTTATAAGCCTTAAATGAATCACGTTCAATCGTGCCAGGGTTTGCTTCAAGGGTGATTTCTATCTCATCAGCGAAGGTACACAATTTAGATAATTCATTTAGGAGTTTTTCAATATTACTGGCAGAAAATAATGAAGGTGTTCCGCCACCAAGAAAAATACTGCATATTCTTTTATTATAAGAATGTGTTAGATGATGTGTTTTAAAATCAGAAATCAGATTTGATATATAAAGGTCATGATCATTCTTCGGGGTTGCTCTGTGTGAGTTAAAGTCACAATAAGGGCATTTTTTTATACACCAAGGGAAGTGTATATATAAACCGATTTGGTTTACTTTAATCATAATTCAGAAAGATCACGGTGATTTTAGTTTTTATTTTTTAGTGATATGTTTAATTCTAATAACTAAAACATCGCAATGTGCTCTTTGTAAAACACCATTTGCCGTTGATCCAATAAATCTTTCAACTCCATGCTTACCATGGCTGCCTAGGATAATAATATCACACTCTAATTCTTTAGCTAACTGTACAATTTTACGTTTTGGTGAACCGTGTACTAGGTGGAAGTCACTTTCCATGTTTATTTCAGCTTCAAGTAATTTTAATTTTTTCATATTCTCATCTTCAAGATGATCTTCAAGATCAGCGATAGATGGTATACCAGAAGCCATGTAATATGGGATGTTAGGTAGGATGTTAATGACACTAAGTTTGGCATTGTTTCTTTTGGCTAAAGCAACTGCTTGCTCTATAACTGGCTTGTTGTCATCATGTAGGTCTGTGGCTAGAAGTATGTGTTTATAATCATTCATAATTTTTATTTCCTATGGTCTTATGGGCAGATTATAAATTATTTTTTATCAAGCGGCTACTATTTAAATAGCAATACTTTGAATTATTTTCGACCAGCTCTGCTGATGCTAGGAATAATTTCACGAGAATAATATGCTAATTATGTTTAATCAAGCTAGATTTATCCAATTCTAATTACCAGCGCGAATCATGCCGCCAAGATTATTTTCTAATAAAAAATTTGTTAAATAAGCTTCGATCTCAGTTTTTGAATGAAGGAGTAAGACCTGCTTAAGTATGTTTTGACATGTTGTATAACTTAGGCTTCTTAATATCCATTTAGATTTCAGGATGTTTACTGGGTTCATGCTTAAACTGTTATAACCCATTCCAATTAACAATGCGGTAGCTAAAGGATTTCCTGCCATTTCACCACAAATAGAGACAGGTTTTTTTTGTTCTCTTGCATGGATTGCTATTTGATAAAGAGCTTGAATTACAGCAGGGTGAAATGATGAGTATAGGTGAGATACTTTTTCATTATTACGATCTATAGCCAGAATATATTGAGCTAGATCATTAGTTCCTACAGAAACAAAGTTGACGTACTTTAGGATGTGAGGAAGTTCAAATACCACTGAGGGTACTTCGATCATGATGCCAATTTCAGGAGCTTTAATGTCATAACCTTCGAGTAAAAGCTCTTTACGTGCTCGTTTTATTAATTTTGTCGCTTCTTTAATTTCACTTACATCAGTTATCATTGGTAACAGGATTCTAAGGTTATTTAATTTTTCACTGGCTTTAAGCATTGCTCTTATTTGAATTAAGAATATATTGGTATGATCTAAAAGCATACGAATTCCTCTCCAGCCTAAAGCAGGGTTATCCTCTTTGGTTGAAAAATATGGTAGTGCTTTGTCGGCGCCAACATCAAGTGTGCGTATTGTAACGTTGTTTTTAGGGAATGCCTTTAGAAATTGAGAGTAGATAATTCTTTGTTCATCCTCACTAGGAAACTTATCGCGAATCATAAAAGGGATTTCGGTACGATAAAGTCCGATCCCCATGGAGCCTTTTTCTAGAGCTATATCTAAATCTGCGATAAATCCAACATTTGCTTGAATGTCAACCACATGTTGGTCGGTCATAATGCATGGAAGTTGGGCAACTTCTTTGAGTTTTGTTTCTTTTTCTACTTCATTGCGTAAAAGTCGTTTATAAGAATCAATAATACCTTTTGAAGGGTTGACAAATAATTTGCTTGCGTAGGCGTCAACAACAACTAGTTTACCTTCTAGGTAATCTGTTGGTAGTGATGTGACGTTGATGATAAATGGTATACCTAATGCTCGGGCAAGAATCGAGGCATGGGAGGTTTCTGTTCCTTTTTCTGAAATGATCGCTTTTAGTCTACCTTTAGGTATTTCTGCAACCATGGACGGGGTAACTTCATTGGCAATTAATATGGTGTCTAATGGATAATTTTGTTTTATAGGAGCTTTTTCCTGTAATTGGATTAAAATCCGTATACTTATGTCTTTTAGGTCACACGCTCTTGCTCGCAGATATGGATCAACCATATTGTTAAAGGTTGTGACTTGATGCTCAGTTACCTTTTTTATCGCAGTCT
>JBLIDR010000154.1:0-5617 GCA_047632655.1 Francisellaceae bacterium
TATTGCAATAAACATTATTAAGAGTGCATGAAAGACTTTATTGTTCTTCTTCATTTCTTTGTTCCTGATTATCGTTATTATCATCATCGTCATCATCACCAAACAGCCATTCAAAAAATGTTTGTCCCCCTTTTGCAACCAAGTCTGCCTGATTTGTTGGAGGTAAGTGACCTAGGTTGATACCGTTTTGAACAGTATTTCCAGCTTCATCAACATATTCATCCCTTTTTTCAGCTTCCTCTTTAAATAACCTATCTCTTTCTTCTTTACTACATTCCCTTGGGTTAATCATACAGTTTATTCTTTGTTCCGTAAGATCACCTAGTTCATCTGAAGTTTTTCGCATCTCAGCTCCATCTTCTACGAATTCAACTCCTGCGATAATCATTGCTCCTGCTCCAATTGCACAAGCCGCAGTCCCCCAAGGGAAGATTAAACAAGGGTTTTTTCCGTTAGGATCAGTGTATTTATACGGATTATTATTCGCATAAGCATAACGATTAAAGCTATGAATATCACGAAAGGCTATAGGATCATTCGAATAAAAACGCCCGATAACTGGATCATAGTATCGTGCCTGCATATAAATTAGTACAAACTACGAAACATCAATTGAAGGGTAAATGACAGATGATTAGATCTTGTATCGATAACCCCTCTTAATGAGTTGTTAGCTATATTACGTCCACTTGGTTAGTTCACCTAGGAATGCGGCCTGAATATTATGCATAAACTCAATTGTTTCATCCAATGATTGTTTTACATTGTTTAAGGTGTCGGCTGCCAAGTCGTATGTTTCTATAACATTGTCATTTGCATCGAGCATTACTGCACATTTAACTGGCTTACCGTTAGATGAGTTCATTTGAGAAATAGCATCTTCAAGATCCATAGGCTGAATATCTGATTTAATTGCATCACGCTTTACATCCAAAGATGTAGGGTACCTGAAGTAAGTGCTTTTAGGGTCGTAGCCACTAATTAAGTCAATTTTTGTTTTTATCTTAGGATCTATTGACCAGTCTGTTGTAGAGGGCATTGATACTTTTTCAGATTCAAAAACTGTTAAAAAGTAATTATATAAATCGGACAAGTTATGAGTGTTTGAAAGAGGTTTCCATTTTCCATTAATTAATATGGCGGGATTTTTTAAAGTGAAATCATCACCAAAAGAAATATCAAATTTTTTATGCAATATATAAATTAACGACTTCAAATAAAGTTCAATAGAGTGACGTTGTAAATAACAAATAGGCAAATCAACAGAACTGTTTTCTTCGCTATTCTTTAAACTTTCAGAAGCACTTTTAAAATTACTAGCAGAGCTACCTAGACCCCCATCAAAGTGTTTGTCGGGCGGTGTAATAAATATGTTCATAGTTTGTAAAAACCTCGATAGTGACTATACAGCTAACGCCACATTAATCGGCAAAAAATTGCTGGTTAAAATGTTGAACGGAGTGAAAAAATCAACTGTTTATTGTCTTTTTAAGTGATTTGTTAAGTGCTAAGCCCCAATTCCTTTACCTTTAGTGCTGACGTATAAAGAACTTCACTGAACTCAACTATAAAATCGCTATTACTTCTCTTGCCTTGCCAAAATTTAATATTGGGATTTTGACCTTGTAGGACAAGGCAAATAACTTCTATGGCTGCGGGATCCATTTCAGGACCAAAATAAATACCAGTAAGAGAATTTGTGTCATAAGTGAAAACTTTGCTTGCTTCACTATGGATAGTTCTCCACTCTTGCTCATACTCCCAAGCTTTGGACTTTATACAAAAAAGATCCATTATATGTTCGCGTTCTTTATCCGCGAATATACTAGCAATATTTAATTTAGGCATTGTATCTAAATATTTTACTTTTCTAGCTTTTTCGAAGATTTCAGAATTCGTATCGAACTCCAAGCAAAAGCCAGTATATTTATCTGCGTAATGTGCCCACATGAGCAGTTCATTATTCACTTCGGAAAAGCATGATACACCGCGATTTTTTATAAAGTTATCAATAATAGTAGAATTAACTTCCCTAGCAAGCTTTAACAAGATTGGCTTTAACTCAAGTAAAGATTTAGATTCAAGTGCATGAATAACGTTTTGAGGCCAACCTTTTGAGAGGTAAATTTTACGTAACCTTTCTATTTCTTCATCTGTTGGCTCATCAATTTGCGCTTTTATTGCACAATCATATGGATCATTAAACCCAGCAGGAGAAGCGAAATAAACAGTCTGATTTTTAAGGTTTAATAACGACTGAATAGACAATGTTTCATATTTATAGAGGTTTACGGGAAGACTCATAGCAACTCCATTGAACATAGCGCCCTGTTAAAGGGGAAATTGTTAAGTGTATTTTCACCCGTCTATGTTTAAACGGCCACGAGATCGGTTAGATGACACAAATTTATTAACGCCAAGATCATACGTGTTTTTAATAAATTGAGAAACCATATCGATTTCGGGAAATAATTTTGCTTGTGATATGCCAATACTCTCTAACTGCTTCAAAATAGATTCTTTATCACTACGTTTAATTATATGCCTTTTATCTTCTGGATTATAAAGCCATTCCTCACTTATTTGTGCTGGGGAATGTTTATTATTATCAATACCAAATAGAAAAAACGCACCATCCTGTCTAATAACCCTTTGGTTATCCATTTTAGGCTTTACACAAACAACAGAGCTTATGTCATTGGGGTTGATATTTTCGGTGAAATGCGGTTTTTCTTGCCGAATGTCATGCATTAGTTTTAAAGCATATTCATTGTCTTCAGCATGAAAAGCTTTAGCACTTTTACTAAACCTTTGTTGAATTTGAAAATTTGAATCTGACCATGCTAGGTTTGATAATATTGTGACTCTGTCACTATCGTAATAGCGTACCTTATTCTTCGGCACTTTAAAAAAAAGAAGCTCGCCATCTGTATCACTTCCTCTTAAACATGCAAAATATAACGCTACTAAAGGGTTTTCAGTTATATCTAGCAACCTTGTTGGTAAATCATAATGTTGCATTTTCACAAGCTTTTCAAAGCTTGTATTCATATGTTGAAATTCATTTGGGCAACGGCCAATAATTTCACGAATAACTCTATTTTCATTCGTGTACCATTCCTTTTTACGATAAATTGATGGAGTTACTGTATAATCTTTATCGCTATGCCCTCTGTAGAAAATAGTGTAATTGGGATCTGATAGATCTGGTAGAAGTCCCATTAAAGTTCGAACACTACCTAATTTTGATTCTTTACTATCCAACTCCAACTCCGAAGTATTGATACACTGACGCCCGCTTAAGCGGACTAAAATTGTTGATTATAATGTGTCGCAGAGCAGAACTTAACCAATAAACTTAGTTCCGTTTTAAACGCACTTATTATGTTTTTTTGCTAGACTTTGGCTTATAAGTCCCATTTTTATAGTTAATGTTTGATGTAAAATTAGTCAATACAAGACCAATTAATACCAACGTATACATGGATTGTATAATGACCAATAACTTTGACTCTGAATTTTTAGGAAGCATATCACCATAACCAATTGTAGTTGCGGTAATAAAACTAAAGTAAATTGCATCCACACTGTTTTTTAAACCTGTAATACAGGCAAAACCTTCGTATAAAACAGCAAAGCTTAAGCATATTTCTACATAATTAATCATAACCATTAAGTAGGAACGCTTATTCGAAATTGGGCTAACATAAATGTCAGACAGAAAGATAAGTCCTAATAAATAAAGCAAAGTTTCAATTAATAGATAACCAGTCAAAATTAAGATATACAAATTTGACTGGTGATTAAATAAAAACACCACCAACGGCAAAAGTAGCTTTAATACAACATAAAACTCAGTTGCTAGCTTTCTGCAAAGTAAACCACCATAACCTGATATATGTCTTACATATAACCCTGGAAATATGAAAGCAGACATAACTAAAAGTAATCGAAAAAGTCTCTCAATTCCAAATGTTTTTTCCTTTTCCTCAGTCCAAATTCTCGATACCTTTCTGCATTGAGATTTTATAGCTGGCTGGACATATTTTTTTTCTGCCTTTAAGTCACTGCAAATTAGTTTTACAAAGAAATCTTTCACACTTTTAATACACCAAAATAAATGGATTAAACATAGGCCTTGTTAACAGGCAATAATATAGTTGGCTAGAATAAGCGACGCAGGAGCAAAAACCAACTGTATTTTGTCCTTATTTAACAGATTGTTAAGTTAGACTCAATATTTTCGTATATCCAACCCACTAAGTTTTGCACTTACAACTATTTCTAAGAATTCTACATCATTTTGTATAACTTGATGAATAAGGGTTTTATAAAAGGCTTTTCGTTCTTCGCTCATTCTCATACCAAAAACTACTTGGCTCAAGATACCAGGGAAATCGAATAGTCCATGATTTTCTTCAACATAGCGCCATTCTTTTTCGTAACCCCACGCAGGAGTTTTGGTGCTGATGGCCGATCTAAAAACGTCATCCTCAAATGATACCCTCTGGATATTAGGTATCCCGCTACTAGGATCCATAATTAGCAGCTCACTTTTAATCCCTGTACTGAATGTAGGCTTCTTTCTGTCGTAAGTAACACGCAAGCAATTCCGGGAGTTTGCTAATTTACAATCGTTAGACCAACTAAGTCCAAATGCTAAACCTTCATGATTGGCACCATAATGTGCCCACATTAGCTCATTGGCGCAATCCTCACTAAGGCTAAATATACCTACAGAAGATAGACGTCTACCCATATCTTTAAATACATTTTCAGGCTTGGACAATTTCATACCATGCTTTGAATACAAAGACCGCATAGCTTTTACTTGCCTACTATGAGTCAACTTTTTTAAACGTTTTAACCATTGTTTAGTTTCTCGCTCATTCAACGAAAAAAGCTGTTTAGGTGGGGCAAAATTAGGGAATGGAGCCACAAGTCCCCCCAGCTGTCCCTGCTCCATTTCGAGAATAGTTTTAGCTTCCCAAACAGGGGGAATCTCTCCTATCCGACATTCTAAAGGATCATTTAGCTGAGAAGGTGACGACAACCAAATTTTCTTATTTCGTATAATATCCTCAGTACGCTTAGAGTCATCTCTATACTTAAACAGTACCTTGGGTTTTTCTTGTTCATCCATGCTCATTTATAATACTCATACCGTAAATTATCACCCTGCCTCTACATGAGGCCTAACAGCTTATTATGTGTACTTCTCTGTAAAATACATATCATAAACAACATTTTATTTACATTAACATCCCATAATTTCAAAGCATTATAAACTAGTAATTCAAAATCAAATGTATATAAGGCGTGTTACCGAAACGTCTTAGTGATATACCTCAAAAAATTATACAAACTCCCATATAAAAAGGTATTACACGGTATTATATCGTTTACGGTAGTAGTTGATTCATTAGAAAATATATGGCAGATAATCTGTGACTAATGTCAGGGATGCGCAAAAAGTGAACATGTAAAATTAAGAGCGCTCTTTTCCTTATCAAATGGAACCTGATACTTCGACTAGGTTTATATCAAAACAACCCACTACGACTTTGAGCAGATGGGTGTGTCTCATTATAAACTTGGGTAAGCTTTTTACGGCTAA
>JBLIDR010000155.1:0-5591 GCA_047632655.1 Francisellaceae bacterium
TAATTGGTCACGATATTTTGTGGCTAATTCATATTTTTCTTGCTCTGAGGCTTGTTCCATTTTTTTGGCAACACTTGAAAGTACTTCATTTAAATTTCCACTTAAAAATAAATTCAGTTCATCCACCTCAGCAACATATTCTTCCTGAGAGATATAACCAACACAAGGTGCTGAACAACGGTCAATTTGATATTGTAGACATGGCCTGGTTCTTGAATTAAAAAAACTATCTTTACACTGCCTAACATTAAATATTTTTTGGATTAATGACAAAGTATCTTTCACCGATGAGAGTGATACATAAGGGCCATAATAAGTATCTGTTTTATTACGCTTGCCTCTATGCCCATAAATATTTGGAAATTTATGCCCACTGACAACAATAAATGGATAGGCCTTATCATCTTTAAAAACAATATTATATTTTGGTTTATATTTTTTAATTAAGTTACTTTCTAAAATGTAAGCTTCGTAATCACTATTTGTAACGGTAACTTCGACGTAAATAATTTGCTTAACTAAGCGAATGGTTTTGCTGTCTTGAGCCTTACCTGAAAAGTAACTACTGACACGTTTTTTAAGATTTTTTGCCTTGCCGATATAAATAATATTTGAAGATTTATCAAACATCCGATAAATCCCTGGCGATGAGGGAAGGCTTTTTAGAAACTTAGATAAATCAAACTCGGAAAGTAAATCCTCAAACTGCATGCTTTAAGCATCGCCTACCATATCTATTAGCTTATACCTAATCGCTAAATGAGTCAGCTCAACATCACTATCAACATTTAATTTTTCAAACAAACGATAACGGTAGCTGTTAACTGTTTTTGGACTAAGACACAACTGATCAGCAATTTCATTAACTTTTTGACCACTCGTAATCATAACTAAAACTTGCATTTCTCTTTCAGACAAAGAATCTAGCGGAGTCTCTTCGTTATGTGACAAATGCTTAAGCGCTAATTGTTGAGCCACTTCAGGACTTAAGTATCTTTGGCCAGCATTAACCGATTGAATGGCTTGAATCATTTCTTTAACACTTGCACCCTTGGTCATATAACCTGTGGCGCCAGCCTGTAAAACTTTTGATGGATACGGCTCATCACCGTAAACAGTCACAACTAAGATTTTAGTTTTTGGGTGTTGCCTAACAATACGCTTCGTGGCTTCTAAGCCACCAATTCCAGGCATTTTAACATCCATTAGAACCACATCTGGATGAAGCTTATCCGTTAGCGAGATACCCTCTTCCCCACTCCTTGCTTCTCCAACAATCTCAATCCCTTGAATATCACTTAATAGCTTTTTAATCCCTAGTCTTACGAGATCATGATCATCGACTAAAAGAACTTTTATCAAACGAACCCCCTAAAGCAATAACTGAAATAGTTATGTTGTTGAAAATGCTACCACAAATATATACCAACGTCACTCGTGACAATTAATAAAATTTTTATTTATCTATCCAACTAGCAAACAGCCAGCAACTCTATTAAAATAACGCCCTATACACTAGCTTAACTTAGATGCAAGCAAAATATCATGGATAATTACAACTTTAAAAGTATAGAAATTGATGCTCAGGAATATTGGAGCGAAAACCAAATATTTAAAGCCACCCAAAGATCAGACAAAGAAAAGTTTTATTGCTTGTCTATGCTGCCCTATCCGTCAGGTACTTTACACATGGGGCATGTTAGAAATTATACTATTAGCGATGTCATAAGTCGCTATCAACGAATGTTAGGCAAAAACGTACTCCAACCTATGGGCTGGGATGCTTTTGGACTTCCAGCAGAAAATGCAGCCATCAAACACAAACGCCCTCCAGCTGAATGGACCTACGCTAACATTGAGCATATGAAAACTCAATTTAAAACCTTAGGCTTTGCCTATGACTGGGACAGAGAACTTGCGACTTGCTCCCCTGATTACTACAAATGGGAACAATGGTTTTTCATTCAACTTTACAAGAAGGGGATGGTTTATCGTAAAAATTCAGTCGTTAACTGGGATCCAGTTGATCAAACAGTTTTAGCGAACGAACAAGTCATTGATGGTCGTGGATGGCGTTCAAACGCTATCGTTGAAAAAAAAGAGATTCCACAATGGTTTGTTAAAATGACGGACTATGCTGAAGAGTTGCTTGAAGACATCAGCACTTTAAAAGGTTGGCCAGATGCAGTTAAAACCATGCAGACAAATTGGATTGGCAAATCTAAAGGTCTATGTATTAAATTTATAGAAACCTCAACCAAACAGAATCTTGAGGTCTTCACAACCAGACCAGATACCTTATTAGGGGTTACCTACCTCGCTATTTCAGCTGAACATTCTTTAGCTGTATTATCGGCAAAAGACAATCTTAAAATCCAAGGCTTTATTGCTGAATGCAAAAAGTCATCTACCATGGAAGCTGATTTAAATACCCAAGAGAAAAAAGGAATTGATACCGGTCTTACTGCTATACACCCAATTAGCAAAGAAGAAGTTCCAATTTGGATTGCCAATTTTGTCCTCTCTGGGTATGGAACTGGCGCAGTAATGTCTGTACCTGCACATGACCAACGTGATTGGGAATTCGCACATAGATATAATATATCTATAAAACAAGCCATCAAACCACAAGATGATACTAACCATGATTTTGCACACAGCGCATTTGTGGATAAAGGCATCACCATCAATTCTGGTGAATTTGACCAACTTAATTTTAACAAATGTTACAAAGCCATCAAATATAAACTCGAGCAAGAAGATTTAGGCTATCAAAAAATAAATTATCGCATCCATGATTGGGGCGTATCACGCCAACGTTATTGGGGATGCCCTATCCCAATAATCTATTGTGATGATTGTGGAACAGTAACTGAAGATGAAAATAATCTTCCAGTAATCTTACCTGAAAATGTGATTTTAGATGGCGTTGGGTCGCCAATTAAGGCCATGCCAGAGTTTTATGATGTGATTTGCCCTAAGTGCAGCAAACCAGCCAAACGTGAAACAGATACCTTTGATACCTTCATGGAGTCCTCTTGGTACTTCACTCGCTATTGCTCACCAAATGCTAACGCTATGGTTTCAGACGAAGCAAACTACTGGCTGCCGGTAGATCAATATGTTGGTGGAATTGAACATGCCATCATGCATTTACTTTATGCTAGATTATTTTACAAATTAATGCGCGATGCAGGAATTTTAAAATCTGATGAGCCCTTTACCAATTTATTAACTCAAGGAATGGTTTTAAAAGATGGGGCTAAAATGTCTAAATCAAAAGGCAACACTGTTGATCCACAAGCGTTAATTGATAAATTTGGCGCTGACACCGTTCGCTTATTTAGTATGTTTGCAGCGCCTCCAGAGCAATCATTAGAGTGGTCAGATTCAGGCGTGGAGGGAGCACATCGTTTCTTAAAACGTGTTTTCAATTTCAGCTTAGAAAACTCAGTCACTGTTATAGAGCTTAATCAAAAAACTAAAAAATATGAGCTTAATAACTTAACAAAAGAAGATAAAAACATCCGTACAGAAATGCATAAACTTCTACAGCAAGCAAATAATGATATCGCTAAAAACCAAATTAACACCGTTGTTTCTGCCTGCATGAAAATGCTTAATGCACTGACCAATGCAAGCAACAATGAAGTGATAGGCGAAGGCTTATCAATTTTACTTAGAGTTTTATCGCCCACAGCACCACATATAACGCACTATTTATGGCAAAAGCTACAATTCGGGTCTAACATTGTATCAGAACCATGGCCAAGAGAAGACCCTAGCGCGTTGGTAAGTGATGAGACAACCTTAATGGTGCAAGTTAATGGCAAGCTTAGAGCAAAAATAATAGTGAAAAGCCAAGATGATAAAGAAACCATCCATCAGCTTGCTATAAACGAACCGCAGGTGCAACAATTTGTGCAAGGTAAAAAAATAAAAAAAGTAATTATTGTGCCCAAAAGATTAGTAAACATAGTTGTGGAGAATTAGAGTGTACCGCTTGTTACAAAAAAAATTACGCGCAAATATCATACTGCCAACGCTATTTATTTTAATTACCCTAATCTTAACTGGTTGCTCAAGTTTTCATTTAAGAGGTTGGTCCACTAAAATGCCGACTATGCTACAAAAAGTTTATATTGAAAGTAATGGTAATTATAGCTTTGCCCTAACTTTATCTGAACACCTTAATTCCATTGGAGCTAAAGTTGTTAGCCAAAAAAATCAAGCAACCTCAATTATTAGACTTTTAAATACTAACACAGAAACTAAAACGGTTAATGTCATTGGTGCTCTAAGCGCAACAGAATATAGCCAAACATACTCTATATCCTATGAAGTTCTCGACAGTGGTGAAAATGTTCTTTTAGAACCTCACTATATTAGTGCGACTCAAACTTACGCTGGCAATTCTACAATCCAGCTTAGTTTAAATAATACTGTTAATGAAACAACCGCTGTGCTACAGGAAAAAGTTGCTAATAATATTGTTAGTCAACTCTACATATTAAAACCATCGACTAATACAATCATACCAAATGATTTAAAATAAAGTTCAGATGAAAAGCTCATTTCTAGGCTTAACGGCTTACTTGAAAAAACCTATTTACCCACTTTATTTAATTTGCGGTGATGAACCATATCAAACAGATCATGCCTACAGATCTATTCTTAAAAAAGCAGTTAATGATAAGCTTGAAATTGAGAAATTATTTTTTGAAAACTCTATTGATGTTGAAAAAGTATATTCAGATCAATCTAACCTTAGTTTATTCAGCCAAATAAAATTAGTTGTATTACAGTTTAACAAAGTTCCAGACAAAAAAACTCAAAAAACATTTGATGATTTATTTGATCCAAGCCATCAACCAAAGGATAAAATCTATTTAATCAAAACGCCAAAGCTTAGTTATGCGATTCAAAATAGCAAGTGGTATAACTTTGTACTAGAGAAAGGTTTAATCGTTCAGATATGGGAACCAAATAAATATAAAGATGCCATTCAATTAATCTTATACATGCTTAATACAAACCATATCACAGCAGATCAATCCGCTATTGATTTGATTATAGAAAAAACTGAAGGTAACTTATTTTCTGCATCTCAGTTGATTCAGTCATTCAGTTCAGTTTCATCAAAAAACCACATGTTATTAGCTGACATTCAAACCTATATTGAGAATACATGTCAATTTTCAATCTATGATCTAATTTCTGCTTGGCTAAATCATCAAACAAAAAGAATTAATAGTATTGTACTTTTTCTGCAAGATCAAAATCCAGAATTAAATTTGTTGATTTGGAACATCGCGAGAACAACAAGGATATTAATTGAATTAAATCGAATTAATCCTGAAGATCGGGATATGTTTTTTAAGAAAAACAAGATATTCAAAATGCAGCAATTGATGTATATCAATGCAAATAACCGCTTTAATAAAATAAATTTATATAGTTTATTATCTCAATTAGCTAGACTAGATGTATCAATCAAGACATCACCTGAAAGTACCCAGCACTGGCTTAAGATAAACGAGTTACTTATAAATTAATGAGTCTAAACATACCAAATTCAAGAGCCATAAAAA